>NZ_RAWN01000065.1:0-47354 GCF_003668895.1 Corallococcus sp. AB045 | reverse complement strand
CCGCCGTCCTCCCCGGGCCCAATGACGCCTGCTGGTGCGGCAGTGGCTCCAAGTACAAGAAGTGCCACCGTGGCGCGGACACCGTGGAGGCCCGCAAGAAGGGCGGCGACACGAACCGCAAGGGCATCCGCCCCGGCATCGTCAGCCCCCGCCGCGTGGTGCCGCTCACCATCGGCCGGCCGGACTACGCGGACTCCGTGGCCGGCCGTCCCTCGCGCTCGCGCAACGAGCCGGACGTGAAGTCGCCGGAGGTCATCGCGCGCATGCGCCGCGCCTGCCAGGCCGCCGCCCAGGTGCTGGTGGAGACCGCGCAGCACGTGCGCGTGGGCATCACCACGGACGAACTGGACGCCATCGCGCACGAGGCCTACCTCAAGCGCGGCGGCTACCCCAGCACGCTGAACTACCACAAGTTCCCCAAGTCGCTCTGCACCTCCGTCAACGAGGTCATCTGCCACGGCATCCCCGACAGCCGCGCGCTGGAGGACGGCGACATCGTCAACCTGGACATCACCATCTACCTGGATGGCGTCCACGGCGATTGCTCGGCCACGTACCTGGTGGGCAACGTGGAGCCCCAGCACCAGCGCCTGGTCCAGATCGCGAAGGAGTGCCTGGACATCGGCGTCGCCGCGGTGAAGCCGGGCCAGCCCATCAGCGACATTGGCCGCGCGGTGGAGGCCCACGCCGTGAAGAACGGCACCAGCGTGGTGCGCGCCTACTGCGGCCACGGCATCGGCGAGACCTTCCACACCGCGCTCCAGATTCCGCACTACTACGAGCCGGAGGCCACCACCGTCATGCAGCCCGGGATGGTCTTCACCGTGGAGCCGATGATCAACCAGGGCCACTGGGACCACCGCACGTGGAACGACGACTGGACCGTCGTCACCGCGGACGGCATGCGCAGCGCCCAGTTCGAGCACACCCTGCTCGTCACCGACACGGGCGTGGAGATCCTCACCGTCCCCTGAGTGAGGCTTTCCCCCTGAAACACCACGGGCCCCGGACGCGCTTCGCATCCGGGGCCCGCTTCATTTCCAGCCGGAGCCCTACGCGCGGCGGCGGCGCAGCTTCAGCGCCAGGCCGCAGAGCATCAGCAGGCTGGTGGCGCCCAGCGGACCGGGCACCGTGCTCTGGCAGTTGCAGCCGTCGGGCTCGTCCGGGTCCACCGCGTCGTCGGTGACGAACACGGCGGTGCTGCGCGCCGGCACCGTGAAGCCGCCCGTGGCCGCGTCGTACGCGGACGTGCGCACCACCGGGTCCGTGGACGCCTGCAGCACCGGGTGCAGCTTGAGCTTCAGGGACTTGTACCCGTCCGACTTGAACGTCTGCGCGTCGTCCGTGCCGTTGAACAGGACGATGGCGCGCTTGCCCTCCGCGTTCGTGCCGTGGTCCTGCATGGCCATCACGATGAGGCCCGGAATCTGATCCGGACCGGTGTTCTCGAAGTGCACCAGCTGCTTCACCTCGTCACCGGTGCGCAGGCGGAACAGCCGCGAGCTCTTGCGGATGGTCAGCATCTCCTCGAAGTGGTCGCGCGCCCGGAGGATGTCCGCGGACGCCGGCTTCAGCGCCGCGTCCGCCAGCAGCGGCCCGAAGAGCGCCCAGTTGCCCTGGTTGTCCGCGGCCGGGGGCAGGCCCACGCCCCAGTTGTTGGACTGGTAGGTCCAGTCCACCTTGTTGAACCAGTCACCGGAGTTGTAGCTGTTGCGGTCCAGCGACTTGGAGCGCAGCAGCTCGTCGCCCGCGTGGAAGAACGGGATGCCCTGGGCCAGCGCCACCAGCGAGATGCCCAGGTTCTGCATGCGCACGCGCTCCGCCATGGGCAGGTCGCGCCGCGCCTTCAACTGCACCGCGTCGAACAGCGTCTCGTTGTCGTGCGCGGAGACGTAGTTGATGACCTCCTGCGGATCCAGCGTGTAGCCCGCCTTGGCGCCGTTGTAGTCCACGCCTTCACCCGTGACGGTCGCGCCCGTGGAGTCCACCAGCGAGTAGTCCTTCAGGTTGCCGGCGAGGCCCACGCGGATCCAATCGCTGTAGAGCAGCAGCTTGTTCTTCTGCGCCGCCTCCGTGCCCTGGTTCGTGCCGTTGGGGTCGGACAGCAGGCCGCTGATGAAGCCCTGGTCCTGCAGACCGCTGAAGGGGCCACCGCCACGAGCGCCGTCACGCAGGCGGTCGTTGAACGCGCCGATGCCCGTGCCCGCCATGTTGAGCTGCGTGGCGTTGGTGCCGCGCGCGTTGTTCTGCACTTCGCCGAAGTCCCAGCCCTCGCCGTAGACGTAGATGGCCTTGCCGTCCACGCCGTCCTTCTCCAGGGTGAGCCCGTCCAGCGTGGCGCGCAGCTTCACCATGTTGGACTTCATGTGGTGGCCCATCAGGTCGAAGCGGAAGCCGTCCACCTTGTACGCCTTGGACCACGTCACCACGGAGTCGATGAGCAGCTTCTCCATCATCGCGTTCTCGGACGCGGTGTTCTGGCAGCAGGTGCTCATCTCCACGTTCCCGTCGTCGTTGAGGCGGTGGTAGTAGCCGGGGACGATGCGGTCCAGCACGCTCTTGGCGTCCTGACCGGCGGAGTTGGTGTGGTTGTAGACCACGTCCATCACCACGCGCAGGCCGTGCTGGTTGAGCGACTGCACCATCTCCCGGAACTCCACCGTGCGCGTCGTGCCCTGCGCGTTGGTGGAGTAGCTGCCCTCCGGCACCGTGTAGTGGAACGGGTCATAGCCCCAGTTGAAGCCGTCCAGGTCCGCCACGGCCTTCACCGCCGCCTGCTGCTGGTCGGAGTCCGGCGGCAGCGACACCAGGTCGCCCTGGGGGTGCTGCTGCGCCGCGCGGTCCTCGTTGATGGTCGCGATGTCGAACACCGGCAGCAGGTGCACGTGCGTCAGGCCCGCCTTCGCCAGCCGGGTCAGGTGCTTCATGCCGTCCGAGTCCCGCGTGAACGCCTTGAACGTGCCGCGCTCGTTCTCCGGCACCGTCAGGTCGTTGATGCTGAAGTCGCGCGCGTGCAGCTCGTAGAGGACGATGTCCTCCGGGGCCTCCAGCGTGGGCTTGGCCAGCGTGCTCCAGCCCTGCGGCGCGAGCGCCGGGTCCGCCAGGTCGACAATCTGGCTCAGCTCGCTGTTGATGGAGAGGGCCACCGAGTAGGGGTCGGTGACGCGGTTGGTGACGACCTTGCCCTCCTTGCGGGCGTAGACCTCCACCTCGTAGAGGAAGAAGCGGTTCTTCCAGGACGCGTCGCCCGTGGCGCTCCAGACGCCCTTGTCACCGGCGGTCATGGGCACGCGGGTGAAGGTGGACGTGGGGCTGCCGTCCGCGAACAGGAGCAGGTTCACGCTCTTCGCCGTGGGGGCCCAAAGGCGCAGCGTGGGGATGCCGTTCTCGAACGTCGCGCCCAGCGCGCCGTCATACGTGTCCAGGTCGTCCAGCACGCCCGCGAACTGCGCGCTGGTGGCGTCCAGCATCACGCCCTCCGCGTTCGTCGCGGACACGGACACCTGGCCCTTGAGCCACGTGGCCGCGTTGGCCACGTCCGCCTCGGCCAGCTTCAGCACCATGCGGCCCTGGAGGTTCTTGAAACGCTCCGCCTGCGCGGCGGTGAGGCCCGCGGGGTCCACCGTCAGCGTCACCGCCGTGCCGCCCTGCACGCCGGCGCTGCTCAGCGTCATACCGCCCGTGGGCGCCGTGTGCAGCTTGAACACCGTGCCAGCGGGCGCCGCGACCTCCGGGCTCCACACCAGCGTGTCGCGCGCAATCCAGTGCGCCCGCGCCAGCAGCAGGTCGCCCGCGGGGGCGCCCGCGGCGCGGATGGTCACCTTCTTGGAGGCACCGGAGTCGAAGGTGAAGATCATCTCCTGGTTGTCCGTCTCCACCTCGAACGTCGCGTTGCCGCCGGGGTAGGCGTTGGTCCACTGCTCATCGAGCGCGACCTTGCACTCGTAGATGCCCGCCGTCAGGCCCTTCGTGGTGAAGGTGTAGATGCCGTCGCCGTCCGGATCCTGCATCATCGTGCGCAGGCATTCCGGCTTCCAGTCCTCCGGGCAGCCCAACTGCTTCTGGAGCGTGCCCGCCACCGTGGCGATGGTGCCGGAGCGGCTGCTCGTCACGTAGTGCGTGTTCGCGTCGAAGTAGAACTTCACCGCGCCCGCCGCCGTCTGGTTCAGCACCACGTCCGCGCCGCCGGGGCCGCCGTGCGTCTGCGCCAGCGAACCGTCCAGCGCGACCTTGAAGTGCCAGGTGCCCGCCGGCACGTTGAACGTGCCCTGCCACTTGTCGTCGTCCGTGTCGTACGTCAGCGCCGTCTGCGCGCAGGTGGGGTCGTTGTTGGCGGCACAGCCGACGCCCGTCTGCAGGTCGCCAATGACAGTCACCGACGTGGGCGCCGCCAGCGACGACATGGGAAGCAGTGCGGCAAAGAGCCCGCCGAACGCGAGCGCTCGCGTCATGCGGGGTACTGCGAAGGGAACTCTCAGGGGAAACCTCCAGGGGGGCGGAAATTTCCGGGCACGGTAGCAGCCACCCCTGTCGCGGGTGATCCACCGTCTGCGTTCAGGAGTTACAGGACCCTCTGGATGATCCGAGTTGGGACTGGCACAGCCACCCCACGACGTCGGATGCGGAAAGACTCAAAACCGAGACGCGGTGCGGCAGGAACCGCGCGCTCCGTTGAGTCCGCCCGCGCCATGCGTCACACGGGTGTACAGAGGAAGACATCCGGGGCATGCCGCGTTGCGGCATCAGCCGATTGTTCCTACGCCCCTTCACCCCTTTCAAGACTGTTGGATACAGTGCCGCGCCCAGATGGCCCCCAGCCTCCCCTGCCCACAACCCAACGCTGCCTCCCACCGCGGTTGGTGGCGCCCGATGTTCCAGGGCCTTGTCGCCCTGTGTCTGGCGGGGTGCGCCACGGCCCCCACTCCGACGAAGCCCGCGCCGGAGGCCGCCGCGACGCAGCCCGCCGCGCCCGCTCCGGAGGCTCGGGCGACCCCCGCGCCCGAGGCCGTGAAGGAGGCCGCTCCGCCTTCTGAGAAAAAGGAGCCAGCGCGGCCCTGGGCGGACGAGGTGCTGTACTTCGTGGTGGTGGACCGCTTCGCGGACGGCGACCCCTCCAACAACGAGAAGGGCGACGTAAAGGCGGCGGGGACCTTCCACGGCGGCGACCTGAAGGGGCTCACCGCGAAGCTGGAGGAGCTGTCGTCGCTGGGCGTGACGGCGCTGTGGGTGACGCCGCTCTTGAAGCAGATCCCGGGCTTCGTCACCGGCTCTGGCTTCCCGGACTGGGGCTACCACGGCTACTGGGCGGACGACTTCCACGCGTTGGATCCGCGCTTCGGCACGGAAGAGGACTTCAAGGCGCTGGTGGACGCGGCGCACGCGCGCGGCATCCGCGTGCTCTTGGACGTCGTCTACAACCACCCGGGCTACAACTCGCGCTACCTGAAGGACCACCCGGACTGGCTGCGCTCGGAGGAGAAGGGCACCTGCGGCTCGGATGACCTGACGACGTGCGTGGCGGGCCTGCCGGACTTCAAGACGGAGCGCCCGGAGGTGGCGAAGTACCTGCTGGACGCGCAGATTGACTGGGCGAAGCGCTCCGGCGTGGACGGCTTCCGGCTGGACACCGTGAAGCACGTGTCCCACGACTTCTGGAAGGAGCACCGCCGCCGCACGCGCGCCGAAATCTCCCCGGACTTCTTCCTGCTGGGCGAGGTGTGGGGCGGCGACGTGGAGGGGCTGGCGCCGTACTTCACCCCGGACGAGATGGACGCCGGGTTCGACTTCGCCTTCCAGGGCAACGCGCTGGGCTTCGTGCAGGGCCGTGGCCGCGCGGTGGCGTTCGACCGCTACCTCCAGTCGCGCGCGAAGGTGACGCCGGGCCACCACCTGTCGCACTTCCTGTCGTCGCACGACGTGGACGGGGCGCTGCACCAACTGCAGGGCAACGTGCCCCTCTTCCGCCTGGCCGCCACGCTGCAGCTCACCACGACCGGCATCCCCGTCATCTATTACGGCGAGGAAGTGGGCCGCGCGGGCGGTGACTGGCCGCAGAACCGCAGCGACATGCCGTGGGGCAAGCAGGCGGTGAAGCCCGGCGAGGGAAAGAAGCGCGACGAGGCATTGCGCGAGTATTACAAGCGCCTCATCGCCATCCGCCGCGCACACCCGGCCCTGTCGCGGGGCACGCACGCGCCGCTCTCCACCGAGGGCGACGTGTATGTCTTCCAGCGGCGCGACGAAGCGTCCGGCGACACGGTGGTGGTGGCGGTGAACCGCGCCAAGACGAAGGGCACGGTGTCGGTGCCGTGGCCGGAAGGTTGGACGGGCGTCGGCGAGGTGGAGGATCTGCTGAACGGAGGGCGGACGAAGGCTGGCGCCACGTTGGACCTGGCGCTTCCGCCGCTGTCCGCGCGCATCCTCGGACGCGTGCCGTGAGGCACCCGGCGGTGCATGCGCAGAACCTGACCCGGACGTGCTGTTGTCACCGGCGCGAGCGGGGCTCTTGCTGGAGAACCTAGATGGCCGGCGTGTCGTTCAAGGACGTGGCGAAGCGGTACGGAGACGTGTCGGTCATCGAGGGGCTCAACCTCGATATCCGCGACCATGAGTTCATGGTCCTCGTGGGGCCGTCCGGTTGCGGCAAGTCCACGGCGCTCCGGATGATCGCCGGCCTGGAGGAGATTTCGGGAGGCACCATCTCCATCGGTGAGCGCGCGGTGAACGCGCTGCCGCCGAAGGACCGGGACGTCTCCATGGTGTTCCAGAACTACGCGCTCTACCCGCACATGTCCGTGCGGCAGAACCTGGAGTTCGGCCTCAAGATCCGCAAGACGCCCAAGCCGGAGATGGACAAGCTGGTGGACGAGGCGGCGGAGATCCTCGGCATCACGCACCTCCTGGACCGCAAGCCCAAGGCGCTGTCCGGCGGCCAGCGTCAGCGCGTGGCCCTGGGCCGCGCCATCGTGCGCAAGCCGGCGGTGTTCCTCTTCGACGAGCCGCTCTCCAACCTGGACGCGAAGCTGCGCGTGCAGATGCGCTCGGAGATCAAGAAGCTCCAGCACCGGCTCCAGGTCACGTCCGTCTACGTCACGCACGATCAGATCGAAGCGATGACCATGGGCCACCGCATCGCGGTGATGAAGGACGGCAAGCTCCAGCAGCTGGGCACCCCGCTGGAGGTCTACGAGAAGCCGGTCAACGTGTTCGTGGCGCAGTTCATCGGCACGCCGCCCATCAACATGCTCACCGCCACGCTGGACGCGGACGGCGCGTCGCTCACCGGTGACGGCTTCAAGCTGCCGGTGCCGCAGAAGCTGCGCGCGGCCACGGCGGGCAAGGGCGGCCGCAAGGTGAAGGTGGGCCTGCGCCCGGACAACGTCCTGCCCGCGGGCACCGCCGCGCGCGGTGAGTCCGCGCCCGCGGAGGCGCGCGTGGAGCTGGTGGAGCCGCTGGGCAACGAGCTCATCGTGCACGCCCGCCTGGGAGACAACCCGCTGGTCTTCCGCCTGCCGCCCCAGGCCACCCCGGAGCCCGGCGCCGCCCTTCCCGTGACGGTGGAGCTGGAGTCCCTGCACCTCTTCGACGCTGAATCCGAGCTGCGGCTTTCCGTTTGATATCCCGGAGGATTTTCCCAATGACGCACCTGCGAACGTTGCTCGCGGCCCTCTGTCTGTGCGCAGTCGGCCTGTTGCCCGTCCCGTCCTTCGCCGCCACGGAGCTGGTGCTCTGGCACGCCTACCGCGCGGAGGAGAAGGCCGCGCTGGAGAAGGTGGTCGCCGAGTACAACAAGGCCAACGAAGGCAAGGTCAAGGTCACCACGCTGGCGGTGCCCTACGACGCCTACGCGGACAAGATTTCCGCCACCGTGCCGCGCGGCAAGGGCCCGGACCTCTTCATCTTCGCGCAGGACCGCCTGGGCGGTTGGATTGAAGCGGGCAACACGGTGGAGCCCATCGACTTCTTCCTGGATGACGCGACCAAGAAGCGCTTCATCCCCACGACGATGGAGGCGATGACCTACCGCGGGACGGCGTATGGCCTGCCGCTGAACTACAAGGTCATCACGCTCATCTACAACAAGAAGCTGGTCCCCACGCCGCCCAAGACGTCCGGCGAGATGGTGACGATGGCCAAGAAGCTCACCGACGCGAAGGCGGGCCGCTTCGGTCTGGCGTACGCGTACAACGACTTCTACTACCACGCGGCGGTGATGAACGGCTTCGGCGGCGGCGTGTTCGACGCGAAGAACACCCCCACGATGAACTCGCCCGCCAACGTGAAGTCGGTGGAGCAGGTCCTCAAGTGGAAGAACAAGGACGGCATCCTCCCCGCGGAGCCCTCCAGCGCGCTGATCACCTCGCTCTTCAACGAGGGCAAGGCCGCGATGGTGTTCTCCGGCCCGTGGTTCCTGGGCGAGGTCTCCAAGGACGTGGAGTACGGCCTGGCGCGGCTGCCCACGCTGGATGAGAACAAGGGCACGCCGATGAAGCCCTGGATGACGGTGGAGGGCGTGTACGTGGCCGCCCCGTCGAAGAACAAGGAAGCGGCATACGACTTCGCGAAGTTCCTCACCGACGCGGGCCCCGGCAAGACGCTGGCCCTGGAGGGCCGTCAGAGCCCCGCGAACCAGGCGGTGTACCAGGACGCGAAGGTGTCCGCGGATCCGCTGCTCAAGGCGATGAAGGACCAGGTGGACGTGGCGGTGCCCATGCCCAACCTGCCGGAGATGTCCATGGTCTGGACCCCGGCCACCAGCGCGATGAACACCGTGTTCAAGAACACCGCCACCCCCAAGGCGGCGTTGGACGCGGCCCAGAAGAGCGTGGCGAAGGACGTCGCCGGCCTGCGCAAGAAGTAAGTGAGGAGCTGAAGTGAGCCAGAACGCCCCCCAGCAGCCCCCTTCCGCGGCCGGCGCCCCCACGCCGGTCTCCACCGCCCCGAGCCATTCCGCGCCGGACCCTTCGGCTTCGGGACCCGCCGGCCGTGCGGGCGGCTACCGGGGGCGAGTGCTGGTGGGGCTCGCCCTGGCGCTGGGCGTGTCCCTGTTCCTGGCGCACGGCCTGCTGGCGCGCGCCAACCAGGAGCGCGCGGCGGAGCGCGAGCAGCGCACCGCCACCGTGTCCCTGCTGGGGCTGGCGGACCTGGTGCAGCGCGCGGGAGGCACGGGCGACGGCGTGAAGGCCGTGGTGGCGGGCTGGCCGGGCGTGCCGGGCAGCTCCGTGCGCGTCATCGCCTTCAGCGGCATCAAGCTGGAGGCGTCGACCTTCCCGGATGACACCGGGGACAAGGCGGCGCCGCGCCGGCTGGTGCGCGAGGAGAAGCCGCTGTACGACCGAGGCCAGCGCCTGCGCGCCGCGGTGGAGACGAACCGCGAGGAGGGCAGCGCGCGCAAGGCGGAGGTGGAGTCGGAGCTGCTCGACAACGGAGCGAGCCGGCTGCTCTCCGCGCCCGTGGAGGTGGACGGGCAGGTGGTGGGCTCCGTGGAGTCCCTCACCCCGGCGGTGGTGAAGGGTGAAACGCCTTCCTGGACGCCGGTGCTGCTGGCGTTCCTGCTGCCCTTGGCTGCGTGCGCGGCGGCGGTGTTCGCGCTGTCGCGTCAGGGCGTGCGTGTGGCGGTGGCGGCGGCGCTGTTCCTGGCGGGCCTGGGTGGCTACACCGTCTATTCGCTGCGCGCGCTGGACGCGGAGCTGCGGCAGACGGAGGACGCGGTCAGCGCGGAGCTGCGCACGCGCGGCGAGAAGGCCCAGGCGCTCATCACCGCCAACAACCTCAACGCGGAGCCCGCGCTCAAGCCCGGCGCGTGGGACGCGGATTCCATGCGCCGTCCGCTGGGGCGGCTGACGGAGTCCGGGGCGCCGGATGAGGCCCGGCTCGCGGCGGCGGGCGCGCAGGTGCGCGGCAACGCGAGCAAGGCGCTGGGCGCGCTGGGCGTGGTGGGGCTGGCGGTGCTGCTGTTCATCGGCCTGGGCGCGCTGCACCGCGCGGTGGCCACGGCGGTGGAGTTCCGGCAGGCCTACGCATACATCCTGCCCGCCATGGTGGGCATGGTGGTGCTGGTGTTCTTCCCCTTCGCCTACGGCATCACGCTGTCGTTCACGGACGCCAACCTCTACAACAGCAGCCAGCCGCTGTCGGAGTTGTGGGTGGGCTTCCGCAACTACGTGGACATCCTGGGCGACTTCAGCTTCGCGAAGACGGCGGCGGACGGCTCGCTGGTCTTCAACTACCTGAACTTCTACTACACGCTGCTCTTCACCATCGTGTGGACGGTCACGAACGTGACCATCGGCGTGACGGTGGGCCTGCTGCTCGCGCTGGCGCTCAACGTGCCGAATCTGAAGATGCGGCCGGTGTACCGCGTGCTGCTCATCCTGCCGTGGGCCATGCCCAACTACATCACCGCGCTCATCTGGAAGGGCATGTTCCACCAGCAGTTCGGCGTGGTGAACCACGTCATCCGGATGTTCGGTGGGGACGGCCTGGCGTGGTTCGACTCGCCGCTCACGTCGTTCTTCACGGCGCTGGCCACCAACGGCTGGCTGTCCTTCCCGTTCATGATGGTGGTGTCGCTGGGCGCGCTCCAGTCCATCCCGGGTGAGCTCTATGAAGCGGCGCGTGTGGACGGCGCCAACCGGTGGCAGCAGTTCACCGCCATCACGCTGCCCGCGCTGAAGCCCGCGCTGGTGCCGGCGGTCATCCTGTCGGTGGTGTGGACCTTCAACATGTTCAACATCATCTTCCTGGTGACGGGCGGCGACCCGGGCGGCTCCACCGAAATCCTGGTCACGCAGGCGTACAAGTTCGCCTTCGAGCGCTACCGCCACGGCTACGCGGCGGCGTACTCCACCGTCATCTTCGGCATCCTGCTGATCTACAGCATGGTGCAGAACCGCATGAGCCGCGCCACGGAGGCCGCGTAACCCATGGCGCTCTTCTCTGAACGTCGCGAGGGCATCTCCCACCTGCCGCTGCACGTGGTGCTGGTGACCTTCACCCTCTTCACCATCTACCCCATCCTCTGGGTGGTGAGCCTGGCCTTCTCCGGCAAGCAGAGCCTGGCCATCGCCACGCTGCCGGAGAACCCCACCTTCTGGGACCGGCTGCGCGCGGTGACGCCGTGGCCGGAGACCTTCAGCGTCTCCAACTTCGCGTCGGTGATGTCGGATCAGCCGTTCGCCAAGTGGATGCTCAACAGCGCCATCGTGGCCATTGGCACCACGGTGCTGGGCGTCTTCATGGCGTGCACGGCGGCGTATGCCTTCAGCCGCTTCAAGTTCCCCGGCCAGCGCGCGGGCATGATGGCGTTCCTCGTGTCCCAGATGTTCCCGGGCACGCTGATGCTGATTCCCCTCTACATCATCCTGGTGCAGTGGCTGGGCCTGGGCAGCAGCCGGCTGGGCCTCATCATCGTGTACGCCACCACGTCCATCCCGTTCAGCGTGTGGATGCTCAAGGGCTACTTCGACACCATCCCCAAGGACCTGGAGGAGGCGGCGCTGATGGACGGCGCGTCTCCGGGGCGCATCTTCTGGAGCATCATCCTGCCGCTGGCGAAGCCAGCGGTGGCGGTGACGGCGCTGTTCAGCTTCATGACGGCGTGGAACGAGTTCATCCTCGCGGCGACGTTCATGGACCAGGAAGCCATGTACACGGCGCCGGTGGGCCTGCGCTTCTTCGTGGGCGGCTTCAGCCAGCAGTGGGGCTACTTCGCGGCCGGCTCCATCATCGTGTCCGTGCCCGTCGTGTTCCTCTTCCTCTTCCTGCAGAAGTACCTCGTCTCCGGGCTCACCGCCGGTGGCGTGAAGGGTTAGTCCCGCGGTCTTTCTTCGCAGTCCTTTCGTCTGTCGTTGCAAGGAGCAAGCACCCCCATGATCAACCCCCGCATCGCAGTCCTCACCCTGGCCGCTTCCCTGTCCGCGGCGCCGGCCCTGGCCGAGAAGGTGCAGTTCAAGGACCCCACCGGCGACGACAAGGGTCCCGGCAAGTACACCTACCCGACGGACCCCGTGTACAAGCCGGGCTCGTTCGACCTGACCGGCTTCAAGCTGGACCAGGGCGGCAACAAGACGGACGTTGAAATCCAGCTGAAGGCGTCGCTGGAGAACCCCTGGAAGATGGCGGACGGCTTCTCCGTGCAGGAGGTCTTCATCTTCATCGACACGGACCACAAGGTCGGCAGCGGCTTCACGGACAGCCCCCCGGGCCTGAACGTCTCCTTCGCGCCGGAAGACGCGTGGGACAAGGTCATCATCATCTCGCCGCAGGGCTCGTCGCGCGTGCGCGCGGAGGCCAACAACAAGGCCGGCGCGATGAAGGGCGCCGTCGTGGTGCCCACCAAGGTGCGCGCCTCCGGCAACAAGATCACCGCCACGGTCATGAACTCCGACCTGGGCGCCGGTTCCCCCTCCACGTGGGGCTACCAGGTCGTGATGCAGTCCAACGAGGGCTTCCCCGCGGAGAACGACCTGCTCACCCGCCGCGTCAACGAGTACGAGGGCCAGCACCGCTTCGGCGGCGGCTCCGACTTCAACTGCGATCCGCACGTGATTGACGTGCTCGCGGGGCAGGGCAAGGGCGACAGCTCTGAAATCAAGGCTCAGTACGACATGCTCGCGTACGAGTGCGCCGGTGACGGTTCCGCAACGAAGAAGGCCACGCTGAAGATGGTCTCCGGCGAGAAGCGCCCGGCGGCGCAGGGTGGCGCGGCGGCGGCGGCTCCGGCTCCGGCTC
This sequence comes from Corallococcus sp. AB045, assembly GCF_003668895.1. Classification (NCBI taxonomy): domain Bacteria; kingdom Pseudomonadati; phylum Myxococcota; class Myxococcia; order Myxococcales; family Myxococcaceae; genus Corallococcus; species Corallococcus sp. AB045. The sequence goes on along the minus strand of NZ_RAWN01000065.1, from coordinate 34,622 downwards.
CCGAGGCGGCGCCCGCGGCTCCGGCCCCGGCTCCGGCGCCCACGCCGGCCGCTCCGGCTGGAACGTCGGTCGCTCCGGCGCCGACGACGGCCACGCCGACGAAGTAGTCGGTGGCGGACTGTTCAAAACAGTCTGTTTCAAGGTTTGATGCAGCACGGGGAGGGCTGCCGCGGAGGTCCCGCGGCGGCCCGGGAGAGGGGATGACCCCCCTCTGGTTCAAAGCTTTCTGAGAAGGGTTTTCCGGACATCATGAAGAATCGCAAGAACGTGGTGCGGGGAGCGTGTGCGCTCACCGTGGCGGTCGGCCTCATTCCTGGGGCGGCCATGGCACAGGACAGCGGCCCCAAGCTCACCATTGGTGGCACGACCTATACGAAGTACCTCTGGGGCACGCAGCGCGACCAGGGCGCGCTGTACAACTTCACCACGGTGCCCGGTGAAGGCTACGGCGACAACGGCATTGGCACGGAGCTGGAGCTGCTGCTGAACGCGAAGATCTCCCCGCAGGTGGAGGTCAACGGCCGCATCCACAGCCGCTTCAACCAGAACTTCTGGACGAACTTCGGCGGCTTCGGTGGCCGGAACCCGCCGACGCCGCCCTGCACCGCGGGCGACTGCGGCGAGTTCGATCCGCGCTCCAACCAGTACATCAAGCTGCGTGGCATGTCCGTGACGCTGCGTCCGGGCTACCTCATCGACTCGGCGCTCATCGGCGCGACGGACCTGGGCCAGTTCGACCCGTTCGTCATCGGCCGCGTCCGTTACATCGACCGCGACAACGCGGCGGCCATCATGCTGCAGGGCTCCAACTTCGAGCGGCGGCTCACGTGGGACGCGGCGCGCATCTCGCTGCCCCGTCTCTGGGCGGGCCCGGGCTTCAGCACGGGCGCCTTCCACGCGCGTGACGCGGCGTACGGCTTCCAGGCGAAGTTCACCCCGAACGAGCTCTTCGACGTGGGCGGCATCTTCCAGTACGCCAACGACCAGGAAGTGAACCCGGAAGACACCAACCTGGACGACGGCCGCGACCTGACCCCGCGCTACCGCAACGGCGTGGGCGGTCTGAAGGCGGGCCTGCACATGGGTTCGTGGCTGGACGTGCGCGGCGCCGTGTACTCGTCGTACTCCAACGCGGACCCCGTGCTGTCGGACAAGAGCTTCGGCGTGGGCGGCTACAGCGCGGTGCTGGCAGGCCGCCACACCGACCAGACGTACATGCTGAACGCGTCCCTCAACGACCCGCTGGACGTGGGCCTGTCGCTGAACTTCCAGCTGTTCAGCATCGGCGCGGACTACATGGCCGTGATGGCCAGCCGCCGCGAGGCGGACGTGCTCCTCACGGAAGGTCACGACGGCAGCTTCGCGTTCCCCGGTCCGTCCAACGCGGCCTACGGCATCTACAAGGGCAACCCCACCCGCATCGGCTACGGCGGTTGGACGAGCGAGGCCCAGCAGGTCGCGACCATCAACGTGGACAACGACTTCACGGACTTCGACGAGCCCATGGCGGAGACGGCCATTGGCTGGAAGGGTGTGACGGCAAACCCGGTCTACACGAACGGCGCGCTGGAGCTGGGCGGTGAGTATTCCTTCATCACCTACAACACCAACTGGCAGGCGTACGGCAGCGCCGACAAGGCGCTGGGCGACAGCCAGTACCCGGGCACGGAGCTGGACTCCGGCGTAGGCCACAACTTCCGCACGGCCTACCAGCCCTTCCAGGACAAGAAGACGCACCTGGTCGCGCTGCGCGCCAAGTACGTGGTGGACGTGCTGAAGGGCATCGATGTGTTCGGCAAGTTCAAGTACATCCACGAGACGGACAAGCGCCTGAACGACCCGCGCTTCCTGCCGTACGAGTCCGGCTCGTGCGTGGGCGGCGGCGTGGCGTGCGACAACTCGCTCCGCAAAGAGTACAGCCCGGGCAACAGCACCGCCGACCTCTACCGCAACCCGGACGTCATCACGAACAGCCAGGGTGACACGGGCTACCAGTTCAAGCCGTTCGACAACATCGCGGACGACGACCGCCTGCTGGACTACACGACGTTCACGGCTGGCGCGGGCTACCAGTTCACGGACGACCTGTACGTGTCCGCCAGCTACTCCAAGTTCTTCGCGGACCTGCTGGACGGCAACACGGCGTTCCAGGCGTACAACAACCACGAGATGGCGTCCGGCAAGCACAACAAGAACCAGGTGCTGGTGAAGGCGCGCTACATCCTGTCCGGCGTGGAGTTCGGCCTGGAGGGCCAGTACGCGTTCGGCACCTTCCGTCCTGACTTCGGCGACGGCTACGTGGTGCAGTACGCGGACGACACCATCGCGGCCGACCACGGCGTGGCGGTGGGTTCGCGCGGCTTCACCAACCGCAACAGCGGTTGGAACAGCCTGGAGGAGCGCAACTTCGAGCACATGCGCGTCAAGGCGTTCATGAAGGCGCAGTTCTAGTCACCGCGCGCTCCGCTTCGGGCGGGGCACGGGGTTGATGAGAGAGGGAGCCCGGGGCGCCTGTGAAGGCACTCCGGGCTCCTTGCGTTTGGGGCACCGCGCGATACACCTGACGGGCGTTCCCTTCGTGCATGAGGTGCCCCCCGATGTTCGTGCGTTCTCGCGTGTCCGCGCTCCTGCTCGCTTCCACCCTGGCCGCGTGTTCCGGCGGCAAGACGCGCGAGGATGCGCTGCTGTTCCGGCTGACGGATCCGGTGGGGGATGACCACGGCGACGGCGAGCTGCTGTATCCGCGCCGCACGGACCTGGGGCGGGGCGACCTGGACGTGGTGTCGGTGGCGGCGTTCGCGGACGGCGAGGCGACGCGGTTCGAAGTGACGTTCGCGCACCCCATCGCGAAGCCCTCGCGCGCGCAGTCGGTGGACCTGGAGGGCGCGACGGTCGCGGAGCGGGCGCGGCACGGCTTCTACACGTTCAACGTGGACCTGTACGTGGACCAGGACCGGGCGCCCGGCTCCGGACGCACGGACACGCTGCCGGGGCGCGGGCTCACGCTGGCGGCGGACTCGGGGTGGGAGAAGGCGGTGGTGCTGACGCCGCGTCCCTATGAGGCGCGTGAGGCGCTGCGCAAGGCCAGGCGGCAGGCGGCGCTGGAGGCGTACGAGAAGAAGACCGGGGGGATTGGCGGCAAGGTGGAGGCGGAGCTGAACGCTGCCACGGAGAAGGAACTGGAGGCGCGGGTGTTCTTCCCCACCCTCATCCAGGTGAGCGGGCGCACGGTGGTGTTCCAGGTGCCGGACCGCTTCCTGGGCGGACACGCGAGCGCGGACTGGGGCTACGGCGTGGCGGTGACGGGCGCGACCATCGAGCGGCGCGTGGCGCTGGGCGGGCTGTTTGGCGGGGACACGTCCGCGAACACGCGGCTGATGGCGATGGGAATCGTGCCCGGGGAGCCGCCGTCCGCCGACCGCTTCGGCGGTGGGCGCAAGGGAGACCCAGCGCAGTCCCCGGTGGTGGACCTGCTGGTGGCGCAGGGGACGACGCAGGAGGAGGTGCTGGGGCCCACGAGGCCGGCGTGGAGCGCGGTGGTGCCGTCTGGGAGGTCGGTAGCCGTGGCTGCTCCGGAGGCGGGCACGGTGGAGGACGCCGGTGTGCCCGTGGACGTGCCGGACGCGGGGCCCGGGGTCGAGGACGCCGGAGTCGTGGGTCCTTCGTCGCCCGCCCCGTGACGGCCGGTTCCCGCGCTGTGCTCGGGAGGTCCTGGTTGCGGTGAGTCCGCGCGGCCGAGGATGGGTGCTTGGGAGGCATCCATGTCTTCGTGCCGGAGCTGGGCGGTCGCGGTGCTGCTGTTGCTGCTGGGCACGGGGTGTTCAGCGACGCGCGGCGTCCGGCTGAAGACGGGGCAGGGTGCGCCGGTCGTCCATGTGCCTCGGGCGGAGGTCGAGCCCGTGGAGTTGGACGAGGACGCGTTCACGGACGCGGTGCGGACGCTGGCGGAGGATGCGCCGGTGTCCTCGCTTCCTCGTGAGGATGCGTATCGGCTGTTCGCGGGTTCGTTCTCCTCGAAGGCCTATGCCCATGTGCGTGGGCGCTTGGGGCTGGTCTCCGTGGAGGAGCCTTCTCGGGCTCGGCTGCTGGGGGACGACTCGGACTGGGAGCTGGCGAGCGCTTATGGGCGGTGGTGCCAGCGCAAGCAGACACCGGGGGACTGTCTTCAATTGCTGGAGGCGGGTTCCACGCTGGATGAGGACGGGCGGCGTTCGCTGGCGTTCGCCATCGCGCTGGATTCAGTGTGGGAGGAGACGTCGGAAGCGCTGGTGGGGATGACGGATCAGCGCGCCGTGCTCACGGCCATCGTCGCGACGAGCACGGTGTACCTGGCGTTGTGGTTGATGCCCGAGCCCGTGTCTAAGGGCATCGCGGCGACAATGACGGTGGTGCTCATTGCCTACCTGGGCATCGACACGGTGTGGAACCTCATCCAGGGCTGGATCGAGTTGTCCGAACACGCTCGTGTCGCCCGGTCGTTCGATGAGCTTCGCGATGCGGGGGAGGAGTACGGGGAGGTGATGGGGAAGAACGCGGCGCGAGCGTTCGTGATGCTGGCGCTGGCGGCGGTGGGCAGCACGGCGGAGACGTTCGCGGCGAAGGTCGCCACGCTCCCGGGTTCAGGGCAGGCCTCGCTGGTGGCCGCGGAGATGGGTGGCTTCCGGCTGGGCGCGGCGGCGCAGGTGGAGTCCGCGGCCGTGTCCTCCGAGGGCGTCGTCACCCTGGTGCTGGCGCCGAACGCGGTGGCGATGTCCGCGCGGGATGAGAAGAGTCCCGTCGCGACGGGTGTGGATGTAAAGGGGCAGGAGCACCACATCGCATCCAATAAGTTCTGGAACGCCACGAATCGCGGTGGCCCATGGTCACCGAAGTTCCAGGAAATCTTCGATAAGGCGGGGATGTCACTCGACGATGCCGCGAATAAAGTGAGCGTGCCGGGGCATCGAGGTCCACATCCGGAGGCGTATCACCAGAAGGTTTTCAAGGTGCTGCGGGATGCGACGGAACCATGCAGAACCATGCAAGACTGCCGCGTCGCCTTGACGAAGGCACTGCGAAGGCTCGCGAGCCAGATTCAAGCAAAAGGGACGGACTTGAATCGATGGGTCACCGGCTTGGAGTGACATAGGAGCGCCGCCCATGCCGACGCACTATTTTGAACTCTACGAGCATGTCGCAGAAGGGTTCTGGTGCCTGGGGCATCCGCTTGATGCTCAGAGGCGAGAGCTCGACGACCCATGGCAATTCAGTGTGGGCGAGCCTGCCCACTTCAAGGGGCTGATCAGGCTCCCGCTAAGCCTGGAGGGAGAATCCCGTGACTTCTCCCACGCGGCGTTCGGTACTCCGGTGGTCAATGCGAAGCTGGCCGCACTCTTCCAGGAGCTGGCTCCCCATGACGTGGAGGTGATTCCCGTTGCGGTCGACGGCCACGCAGGGCCGTACTTCATCCTCAATGCCCTCCGTAAGTTCACATGCATCGATACCGAGGCTTCCGCTGAGGTGGACTACTGGACCGAGGAGGATGGGCTTCCTGAGAAGGTTGGGAAGCTCTTCTCCATCTCGGGCATGCGCATCGACACGTCGAAGGTAGGAGACGCGAAGGTATTCCGTCCGTCGGAGTGGAAGGGCTCGTTCATCGTCTCCGAGGACATCAAGGACGCGATGGAGCGCGCGGGCATCACGGGCGCGAAGTTCGAAGCGGTCACGGGGCCGACGACCTTCGATCCTGTGCGGCGTGCGGAGACGAAGAGGCGAGGCGAATTGTGGGACCAAGCACGCATTGCCCGTCGTTCGGTGTGGCGAGGGCTCGGCACCATGTCCGACGACCTCTACATCCCTCCTGTCGTGGGCGGTCCGTGGCCCGGCGAGCGTCAGAACTGGATTGCCGTCCGTCGTCCTGACGGCGGCATGCTCATTGTCACAGACGGCCTGTCCGACCCATTCAACGACATCCTGGACCGTCCCACCGCCGGCTTCGGATTGGAGCTCGCCATCGAGACTCCGGAGCCGCTCGGGGAGGTGTGGAAGAGCTGGCCGGTGCACCTGCTCGAACGTGTCGCCTATGAGGTCGCTGAGTTCGAGAAGCTCCGCGTCCGACTGGCCAACGGCACGCTGTCCATGGAGGTCGACGGCGTGGGCATGCCCGAAACCCTCGTCACGTCCGAGGGCCGTGTGGCCGTGCTCATCGGCATGGAGACGGACTCGCTGCCCTCGCGCTTCACGCTTCCCGGAGGCGAGGTCCGGCTCCTCACCGTGAAGGTGCTGATGCCCGCGGAGCTGAAATGGCTGCTCCAGCAGGGCACGGGCACAGGGGCGGAGCTCATCCGCCGCTTCACGGCCGCGGGAGAGACGCACCTCTCCCGCTCATGGCGTCAGCCTGTCGTCAGCTAGCGCAGCCGCCAGATGCCCGTGGAGCGCGCGGGGATGCTGGCTTTCCACGCTCCCGTGCCACCCGTGAGCGTCGTCACGCCGGCGTCCAGGAACAGCGGCTCCGCCGTGGTGGCCTCCACGTCGAACGGGCCCACCGACTCCTGCGAGGTGGAGAAGTTGTGGACCACCAGCACCTGCTCGTCGTCCAGCGTCCTCACGAACGCGAGCGTGCGCGACATACCCGTCGTCGCCGTGAACAGCCGCAGTCCTCCGTTGCGCAGCGCCTCCGAACCCTGCCGCGCGTGGATGAGCGACCGGTAGCGCGACAACAGCGAGCCCGGGTTGCTCCGCTGCGCCTCCACGTTCGCCGTCTCCCTTCCGCTGGAGAACGCATACCAGGGCGAGCCCGTGGTGAAGCCTCCGCCCGCCGCCGCGGACCAGGGCATCGGCGTGCGCTTGGACTCGTCGTTGTTGGCGTTGCCGTTCCCCAGGCCCACCTCCTCGCCGTAGTAGAGGAACGGCGCGCCCGGCAGCGTCAGCAACACCGCCGCCGCCAGCCCCAGCTTCGCTCCGTCGTTGGAGAACTGCGTCGCCAGCCGCACATGGTCGTGATTGGTGAGGAAGGGCGCGTCCGCCACACCGGCCGGATAGTTGTTCTTCATCTCCAGCAGCTTCGCCGCCACGCCCCCGCCGTTGCCCGCGTTGATGCCTTCAATCACCCGCGTGGACATGGGGAAGTTGAAGTTGAGCGGCAGCTCGTCCCCGCCCGGCACCGTCGCCGTGGAGCCGTAGTACTTCGCCACCGATGGCGTCTCGCTCCAGTTCTCGCCCACCAGTACCGCGTCCGGCTTCACCGAACGCACGTGCGCGGAGAACTCCTTCCAGAACGCGTGCGTCTCCGGCGTGTCCGCCTGCCCCGCGCCGCCGCCCGTCTCGATGAGGTAGCGCGCGGCATCCAGCCGGAAGCCGTCCACGCCGCGCTGGAGCCACAGCGTCGCCAGGCGCTTCATCTCCTCGCGCACCGCGGGCGTCTGCATGTTCAGGTCCGGCATGCCGCCCCAGAAGACGCCGTAGTACCAGCCGCTGTCCTGCCGGTGCCACGTGCCGGTCTGCGAGTAGATGTCCCAGGGCTGCTTCCAGCCCGGGTCGCTCGCGCGCCACTGGTACCAGTCGCGCTTCGCCGACTGCGCCGAGGACGATGAGTCCACGAACCACGGATGCGATGCGCCGGTGTGGTTGATGACGAAGTCGAGGATGACGCGCATGCCCCGGCGGTGCGCCTCGTCACACAGCCGCTGCAGGTCCTCCAGCGAGCCGTACGCCGCCTGGATGCGCTCGTAATCCGTCACGTCGTAGCCGTGGTAGCTGGGCGACGCGAACACCGGCATCAACCACAGTGCGTCCACGCCCAGGTCGTCCGTCGTCGCCGGGTTGCCGTCGTTCAGGTAGTCCAGCCGCGAGATGAGCCCCGGCAGGTCGCCCACTCCGTCGCCGTTGGAGTCCTGGAAGCTGCGGACGAACACCTCGTAGAACACCGCGCCCCGGTACCACGCGTCTCCCGCGGGCGCGGCGAGCGTGATGCTTCCTGGCGCGGACGGGGTCGGCGCGGGCGTAGGCGAGGAACCGGCGCAGGCCGACAGCAGGGCCGCGCTGCAGAGGGAGAGTCCGCGGAGGGGGCGCATGGCGTCTTCCTCTAACAGCGAACGTTCCACGCGAGCCAGCGCACCCCCCGGATGAAGCGCGCTCACCCGGACGGTAGGCTTGTGGCCAACATGTCTCACCCTCCTCGCCGCCTTCATTCCCTGCATATCCGGCAGGGGCACCCGGACTTCCTCGACCTTCCGTGGGAGCTGCCGCTGGAGGCGTGGACGGAGCGTTCACCGCGCGTGGTGGAGGTGCCGCGCGGTCTGTCCCGGCACGTCGTGGTGTTCGTCAGCTACGGCGCCACCATCTACGCCTTCAAGGAGACGCCCGCGCGCGTGGCGCAGCGCGAGTACGACCTCTTGCGCGGCCTGGAGGAGCGCCGGCTGCCGTCCGTGGTGCCCGTGGGTCTGGCGGTCCAGACGGAGGAGGGGCTGGAGGCCTCGCCCGGGGACAGGCCCGGGCTGCTGATCACCCAGTACCTCGCGTCGTCGCTGCCTTACCGCGCGCTGTTCATGCACCAGGGATTGGAGCGCTACCGGTCGCGGCTCCTGGACGCGATGGCGGGCCTGCTGGTGCGGCTGCACCTGGGCGGTTTCTTCTGGGGTGACTGCTCGCTGTCCAACGTGCTCTTCCGCCGCGACGCGGGCGAGCTGCAGGCGTACGCGGTGGACGCGGAGACGTCCGAGCTGCACGAGCAGCTCTCCGCCGGTCAGCGGGAGATGGACCTCCAGATCATGGAGGAGAACATCGCCGGAGGCCTGGCGGACCTGGCCGCTCGCGTGGAGCTGGCGGAGGAGCTGCCCCAGGAGCTGGAGGCCTGGCAGGAGACGGCCGCGAGCATCCGCCAGCGCTACGAGCGGCTGTGGGCCGAAATCAACCGCGAGCTCATCCTCCAGCCGCACGAGAGCTACCGCATCCACGAGCGGATCCGCACGCTCAACGACCTGGGCTTCTCCGTGGGCGAGGTGGAGCTGCTGGCGAGCGGGCAGGGCAGCCAGTTGCGCATGCGCACCATCGTCACCGACCGCGAGTACCACCGGCACCAGTTGCACTCGCTCACCGGCATCGTCGCGGAGGAGCGCCAGGCGAGCCTGCTGCTCAACGAGATGCAGGAGATGAAGGCCACGCTCACGCGCAAGCTGGACCGCAGCGTGCCCCTGAGTGTGGCCGCGTTCCGCTGGCTGGACGAGCGCTACCACCCCACGCTGTCACGCCTCCAGAAGGACCTGGGCCGCGCGGCCGACACCGCGGAGCTCTACTGCCAGGTGCTGGAGCACAAGTGGTTCCTGTCCGAGCGCGCGAAGCGTGACGTGGGCCTGGACGCCGCCGTGCAGGACTACGTGACGCTCACCCTCAAGCAGCCCGGCATCGCTCCGTTGCTCGAGGACGCCTCACGGGTCGCGAGCTCCAGCGCGGAGGCCGATGCACCGGGCGTGACTCCCGCCGAGCGCTCGTCCGGGTAGCGTCAACGGCAGACGCGGATGGGCGGCTCGATGAGGAACGGCTCGGTGGCGTTCGGGTCGTCCGGGTCGAACGCGGGCGACATGGGCCCCGCGCCGGTGGGCTTCCACTTGCGCGGCACTCGCTCCAGGCCCACGGGGTAGATGGTCAGCGCCCCGTCCTTCCCGATGCGCATGCGCAGGAAGTTCTTCCAGTCCGGCAGCGCGAGCGAACCGAAGGCCTCGTTGGAGTGCGCGCCGAAGAAGTTCACGCTCAGCCAGAGGTACAGGCCGGTGATGAACGGGCCCACGAGGAAGCCGCCCACGAACGTGAACGTGCAGGAGAAGAAGAACTTGCCCGCCAGGTGCAGCCAGCCGTCCGCGCAGTGCGCACCATCCGGTGACAGCACCGGACACACGCCCAGCTTGCTCACCGTGAAGTACGTGGCTCCCCAGGCGACGAAGAACGCCGCCACGATGTGCGCCACGCCGTGCAGGCTGCCCAGGAGCGCGCGCCATTTCCCCAGCGCCGCGTCCGCCAGCCCCGCGAGTCCTCCCACCGTCACCATGCCGAGGATGAGCGTCCACGGCCGGTTGACCATGCTGTTGGCCACCGCCGTCACCACCTCCGGCAGGCGGGAGAGGCCCATCGAGCCCACCTCCGCGTAGGCCGCCAGCGCGAGCAGCAGGTACCACAGGCCGGTGATGAGCCCGAACAGCGGGCTGTAGCGGATGAGGAACAGGTTCTTGCGCGCGAGCTTCCGCGACGTGGCCTCGTCCGGGAAGCTCTTGCGCAGCGTGGAGCCGTCTCGCAGCACGGGCGCCGCGGGCGCGTGCGTGGGGTGCATGAAGGCTCCGCCTCCGCCCGCGGTGATGCGGTGCTGGCCGGTGTCGTCCTCGTGCCGGCGGTAGTGGTGCAGGTCGCCCGCGAGGAATACAGCGATGCGCCGCCCGAGCACCTTCTCCTCCAGGTACTCCAGGTTGTTCTCCAGGTAGCTGCCCTTGGCGCGCCGCGCGGCCGCCGCCAGCACCCACGCGGGCTCCGCGTTGCAGAGGATGACGCGGTCGTCCGGGCCCATCTGCTCCGCGACCTGGCGGAAGTACTCCACCTGGGGCACGTCGATGTCGCTGTTGAGCTGCACGTCCGTGCCGATGAGCCACCAGTTCTTCGGCAGCTTCAGCGCGAAGTAGCTGCGGCTCTGCCGCGTGCGGCGCCCGGCCACCCAGCGCTGCGCGCAGAACAGCCGCATGAAGGCGGACAGGCCGTCGTACCAGTCGTGGTTGCCCGGGATGACGAACAGGTCCGGGTGGGGCGCCTGCGAGCGGCGCATGGCGGCCTCGTAGGGCTGCACCGTGCGCTCCTCGTACGTCTCGCGGCTGGCGCCCGGGTAGACCTCGTCCCCTCCGAATACCAGCACGCGGCCTCGCGGCGTGACGTGCGCTGTCTTGCCGTCCTCTTCCGGAAGCCGGAGCTCCGGCTGCGCCAGCAGGCGCGCCACCGCGTAGGTGGAGTCCCAGCCGTCGCCGATGTCGGAGACGTAGTCGAGCCAGAAGTCGCCGTCCGCGCCGGACTCCTCCGAATAGTCGAAGTAGGGCTGCTGCGGCCGCACCACCGCTTCGATGAGCCGGTGGTCCGCTCTCGCGCCGAACACCGTGGCCACCACCGCGTCCAGGCCCGTGCGCAGCACCTGCCCGGGGTGCAGCCAGCGCACCATGTCCGCGTGCTTCTGGGGCCTGGTGGCGGTGGCGGTGCCGCGCTCGCGCACCAGGTGCGGCGGGGGATTGGGGCCCGGCTCCTCCCATGGCGCGGGCGGGTCGTAGCGGCTGTCCTCTTCTGGCCGCGTGGGCTCACCGGCCATGGCGAGGACCCGGGACGGCGGAGGGATGGGACGGGGCGGCGGGCGGCGCCAGCGTGGACCGGAGAGCCATGGACCCCTGGCTTAGCATGCCTGTGCGGGACTCCTGGAGAGCAGGCAGGCGTGGTTTCCGTTCCCTGGCGGGATGGTCCCTGCGACCCTGGGGCGCATGTCGAACGCCTCCCTGAAGGACTTCCCCGTCGTGGTGCCCTTCCCCGTGCACTGGAGCGAGATGGACGCGTACGGGCACGTCAACAACGCCCGCACGTTCACCTGGTTCGAGTCCGCGCGCATCGCGTACATGGCCCGCATCGGGCTGGTGGGTCCGACCGCCGCGGGCGCGGACACGACGACCGCGGACGGGGTGGGGCCCATCCTGGCCAACACGCACGCGGACTACCTCAAGCCGGTGGTGTTCCCGGTGAACCTGGTGGCGGGCGCGCGCGTCACGCGCGTGGGCACTTCCTCCATCACCTTCGAGCACGTCGTGGCGGGCGCGGACGACGGGGTGCTCTACACGCGCGGCGGTTCCATCGTCGTGACGCTGCGCTACGCCACGCATGAGAAGGTGCCGGTTCCCCCCGGGGTCCGGGCGGCCATCGAGAAGCTGGAGGGCAGGTCCTAGACCGGGAGTGTGGATGGGGGGCCTTGTTCCAGGGTCCAACAGCGTCAGGCCCATGCGACGCGTACGCTGAAGCGGAGCGACACATGTCTCCAACTCCCTCCGCGAACCCCCGCCTCCGCGTCGCCAACCCCCTCACGGCGGACGTGGAGGCCGTGGGCCGCATCGACGCGGTGAAGACGGTGCTGCGCATGTTGACGCGCACCACGGGGCTGCGCCTGGCGGTGGTGGCGCGCGTGACGCCGGAGTCGTGGACGTGCTGCGCGGTGCTGGACGAGCTGGGCTTCGGGCTGAAGGCCGGAGACACGCTGGCCGTCAGCACCACGTTCTGCGACACGGTGCGGAACCTGGGGACGCCGCTGCGGGTGAACCGCGCGAGCACGGATCCGCGCTTCGCGGACCACCCCGCGCCGAAGATGTACAACGTGGAGAGCTACGTCGCGGTGCCGCTGTACCGGCGCGGCGGGGAGTTCTTTGGCGTGCTGTGCGCGCTGGACTCGGAGCCGGCGGACCTCTCCGACGAGGTGCTGGAGACCTTCCGCCACCTGGGCGACCTGGTGGGCTCCCAGCTGGAGCAGGAGGAGGCGCTCACCGAGCGTGACTCGCAGCTGATGGGCGCCCAGGAGGCGTCGGTCCTGCGCGAGCAGCTGATGGGCATCGTCAGCCACGACCTGCGCAACCCGCTCAACGCCATCTCGCTGGCGGCGGCGACGCTGATTCGCAGGACGGACCTGGATGACCGGGCGCGCCGGGGGCTGCGGCGCATCCTCGATTCGTCGGACCGGGCGAACCGGCTCATCCGCGACCTGCTGGACTTCACCCACGTGCGCACGGGCATGGCCCTGCCGGTGAAGCCCCAGCCCATGAACCTGCATGAAGTCGCCGAGCAGGTGGTGGACGAGGTGCGGCTCACCGCGCCGGGACGCTCGCTGGACCTGGTGTGCGAGGGCCGCGGGCAGGGGCGCTGGGATCCGGATCGCATCGCGCAGGTGCTGACCAACCTGCTCACCAACGCCGTGCAGTACAGCGGGGCGGAGGCCTTGATTCGCGTGGAGGCGCGCGGGGACGAGCGGGAGGTGGTGCTGGCGGTGACGAACCCGGGGACGCCCATTCCGCCCGCGCTGCTGCCCGTGCTCTTCGAGCCGATGACCCGGGGCTCCACCGAGGGCAGCGAGCACCGCAGCGTGGGGCTGGGCCTCTTCATCGTGGATCAAATCGTCCGCGCGCACGGCGGCGCGGTGGACGTGGTGTCCACCCAGGAAGCGGGCACCACCTTCCGGGTGCACCTGCCGCGCGGCTGTTGATCAGCCCGTGCCCAGCGGGTGCATCCGCACCGCGCGGAGCAGCTCCGCCACGCGCTCGGGGGCGGGGGGCACCGGGCCCACCTTCGCGAGCTTCCCCGCCGCGAAGGCCGTGCCCCTCCGGGCGCAGGTCTCCAGGTCGTGGCCTTCCAGCCTCGCCGCCAGCACGCCCGCGAGCAGCGCGTCGCCCGCGCCCACGGTGCTCGCCACCGCCACGGGGGGCGGCAGGGCCCGCCAGGCGCCGTCGTCCGACACGAACAGGGCGCCGTCCGCTCCCAGCGACACCACCACCAGCCCGATGCCTGTCGCGTGCAGCTCGCGTGCGGCCCACGCGATGTCGCCCGCGTTCCTCAGGGGGCGTTCGACCAGCTCTTCCAACTCGTGCGTGTTCGGCTTCACGAAGTCGGGCCTCGCGGCCACCGCGTGGCGCAGCGGCGCTCCGCTCGTGTCCACCGCCACCACCGCGCCCTTCGCTCGCAGGCGCTCCGTCAGCGTGGCGTAGATGGACGCGGGCACTCCCACCGGCACGCTGCCGGACAGCACGAAGCAGCCGTTCTCCTCCGCGAGCGCATCCAACGTCGCCAGCAACGCGCCCAACGCCTCCTCCGGCACGCGCAGGCCCGGCAGGTTCAGGTCCGTCACCGCGCCGCTCGTGCGGTCCACGACCTTGATGTTCACGCGGCTGGAGCCCGGCAGCCGGAGGCAGCGGTCCTGGATGCCTCGCTCGCGGAACAGCGTCTCGAACAACGGCACCGTGTCCTCGCCCAGGAAGCCCGTGGCCGTCACCGGACGCGTGCCTTGCGCGAGGAAGGCCGCCACGTTGATGCCCTTGCCTCCCGGCGTGCGTGTCTCCGCCACCACGCGGTTCACCGCGCCCGCCGTGAACCCCGGACACTCCAGTGTCTGGTCGATGGCCGCGTTCAACGTGACCGTCACCACGCCCGGCTTCGTCGGCCTCACGCCTTCGCTCCCTTCCGGGCCAGCAGGCCGCGCACCAATCCTCGCACCTCGGAGGCGTTGCCGCACTCCAGCGCGGCCTGGGCCACGTCTTCCGCGTCCGCCATGGAGATGCCCCTCAGCAGCGCCTTCACCGCCGGGATGCTGGGGATGGCCACGCTCAGCTCCGTGACGCCCAGGCCGGACAGCACCACCGCGCCGGACGGGTCTCCCGCGATGCCGCCGCACGCGCCCACCCAGATGCCCGCCTTCCTCGCCGCCTTCACCGTGAGGTCCACCATGCGCAACACCGCCGGGTGCAGGCCGTCCGCCCGGGACGCGAGCACCGGATGCTGCCGGTCCATGGCCAGCAGGTACTGCGTCAGGTCGTTGGTCCCGATGGAGAAGAACGACACGTCCCGCGCCAGCTGCTCCGCCATCATCACCGCCGAAGGGACTTCCATCATGATGCCCGTCTCCACCGGATCCGCGCCCACCTCGCGGCGCACGGACTCGGTGATGGCGCGGGCCTTCGCCAGCTCCTCGGGCATCGCCACCATCGGATACATGATGCGGACCGGGCCCTCCATCGACGCGCGCAGGATGGCGCGCAGCTGCGTGCGGAACAGGTCCTCCCGTTCGAAGCACAGCCGGATGCCGCGCATGCCCAGGAAGGGATTCGTCTCCGCCGGCAGGGACAAATACGGCACGTGCTTGTCCCCGCCGATGTCCAGCGTGCGCAGGATGAGCGGCAGGCCGTTCAGCGCGCGCACCATGGTGAGGTACGCGTGGAGCTGCTCCTCCTCGCCGGGCGGCTCGTCGCGCTGGAGGAAGAGGAACTCCGTGCGCATCAGGCCCACGCCCTCGCCGCCCGCGTCCACGGCCTTGCCCGCCTCCGCGGCCTCGCTGATGTTCGCGGCCACCTCCACGCGCCTGCCGTCGAGCGTGATGGCGGGCCGGTAGCGCTCCAGCTGCTCCTGCTTGCGCCGTAAGCGGATCCGCTCGCGCTGGTGCGCGGCCTTGGCCCTGTCCCGCGCCGAAGGCCTCACGACGAGCACGCCCGCGTCGCCGTCCAGGATGCAGTGCTGCCCGTTGCGCAGGTCCAGCACCGACGGCCCCACCGCCACCACCGCCGGCAGGTCGAGCGAGCGCGCGATGATGGCCGTGTGCGACGTGGTGCCGCCGCCCGCCGTGCACAGGCCCAGCACCATGGCGGGGTCCAGCTTCGCGGTGTCCGACGGCGTCAGGTCCTCCGCCAGCAGCACCACCGGATGATCCGGGAAGGTGGGCTCGCCCTCCAGCACCCGGGCCAGGGGCCGCAGCACGCGCCGGCCCACGTCCCGCAGGTCGGCGGCCCGAGCGGCCAGCACCTGTTCGTCCATCGCGGCCAGCGCCTGCGCGCGGCTCTCGAAGACGCGGTGCCAGGACGCGCCCGCGCTCAGGCCGGTGTCGATGAGGCCGTGCGACTCCCTCAACATCTCCGGGTCGTCGAGCAGCTCCAGGTGCGCCTTGAAGATGGCGGCCCGCTGCGCTCCTGCCTTCTGGAGGAAGCCTTCGTGCAGCTGGCGCAGCTCCGCCGCCGCTCCGGCCAGGGCCGACTCCAGCAGCTGATGCTCCCGCGCGGCGTCGGCGGCCCACTCCTCCACCTCCAGCCGTTCGCGCTGGAAGGCCCACACAGGCCCGGCCGCGATGCCCGGCGACGCGGACAGGCCCGCGACCAGCGTCCCCTCGTAGTCGAGCACGGCGGCGGGCACGGGCTCCGGTGCCAGTGCGCGAGCGGCGGGAGGCTCCTCGCCCAGGCCGACGTCGAAGGCTTCTTGCAGCGCGAGGAGCACCGCCGCCGCGTCGTCCCCCGCCGCGGTGAGCGTCAGCCTGGAGCCGCCCCGAGCACCCAGGCGCAGCAGCGACAGGAGGCTGCGGGCGTCCGCCTGCCGTCCCTCGTGGTGGACGGTGACGTCCGCGCGGAAGCGGCGCACCACCTCCACCACCGCGGTGGCGGGGCGCGCGTGCAGGCCGTCCGGTGAAGGGGAGAGGACCTGGAGCGAGAGGCCTTCGAACGCGGGAGCGTCCTGCTGCTCCGGCAGGGCGCCGGAGCCCTGGAGCGCCTGGATGATGGCGGCCGCGTCCAGGGTGGAGGCCAGGGCCACGGCCCGGGCCTCGTCGTCCAGCACGCCGGTGAGGCTGGCGAGCACCTGGAGATGTTCATCGGACTGCGCCGCGATGCCCACCACGAGGTGCGCATGGCCGTCCTCGCTCCAGACGACTCCGGCGGGGAACTGCACCACGACGACGCCCGTCTGGTGCACGAGGTGGCGCGCCTCCGGCAGGCCGTGCGGAATGGCGATGCCGTGGCCGAGGAACGTGGCGGACACCTGCTCGCGCTTGAGCATGCTGTCGACGTAGTCGGGCGAGATGAAGCCGGACTCCACCATCACCTGTCCGACCAGGCGGATGGCCTCCGCCTTGTTGGTGGCGGACCATCCCAGGCGGACCTGTGACGGCGTCAACGACAGCATCGGTGCTCCTTGCCTCTGGTGCGCGCGAGCTTCACGCGGGGAACGACGGTGCATCCTGCCCGGTGTCCGCCCACGCCCGCGCGGGCGTCCCGAGCCCCGTCTTCCGGGTAACAACCCACAGAGGAGAAGACCTCCCGGCCCCCACGTGGCTCCGACATGACGGACAGGCGACGTCCAGCATCCGCGCGCGTGACGGCCCGCATGGGGGTGTTAAAGGAGGAAGCCGTCATGTCTGACAGCGTCCTGGACTTCTACGAAGGGCTGGCCGAGGAGTACCACCTGCTCTTCGCGGACTGGGAGCAGTCGGTGGACCGGCAGGGCGCGGTGCTGGACGCGCTCCTGCGCCGCTCGGGAGCGCCGCCGCCGCGCCGGGTGCTGGACTGCGCGTGCGGCATCGGCACGCAGGCGCTGGGGCTGGCGGCGCGGGGTTATTCCGTGCACGCCACGGACCTGAGTCCCTCCGCGGTGGCGCGCGCGGAGCGGGAAGCCCGCGCCATGCACGTGAGCATCACCACCGGCGTGGCGGACATGCGGATGCTGGACTGGCAGGTGCCGGGCACCTTCCACGTGGTGATGTCCTGCGACAACGCGATGGCGCACCTGCTGGAGGACTCGGACCTGGACGACGCCGCGACCGCGATGGCGTCGCGCCTGGTGCCCGGGGGCCTGCTGGTGGCGAGCCTGCGCGACCACTCGGCGCTGCTGGAGAAGCGGCCACGCTTCACGGCGGAGCGCGTGCTGGACACGCCGCTGGGCCGCCGCGTGCTGTTCCAGGTCTGGGATTGGGCGGTGGATGAAAGGCAGTACACGGTGCGCCAGTTCATCCTGCGTCAGGAGTCCGGCATCTGGCACACCACCGAGCACACCGGCGTCTACCGCCTGCTGCAACCGGTGGAGCTGGAGCAGGCGCTCACCCGGGCAGGGCTGGTGGATCCGCGTTGGTACACGCCGGAGGAGACGGGCTTCAATCAGCCGCTCATCACCGCGCGGAAGCCCTGAGCATCGCGGGGAGGAGCGGCGCCGCGTGACGGCGCACGGTGTCCGCGGCCTTCCACCACACGCGGGCCTTGTGCGCCCCGGCTTGCAGCGTCTCCATCAGGTGCAGGGACGGCATCAGCGCGAGCAGGAGGTGCAGGGCCAACAGCCAGCCCAGCCCTTCCCGGACGAACGACGGGAGCGGCTTCGACTCCTGGGACGGAGCTGACGACCTGTCCATGGCACCCCTCTTGACGACAGTTGTAGTCATGAGCGATATGCCATGGCTACAGTTGTAGTCAAGGGGCCTTGTCGCGGGGCAGGGCCCAGACGTCTTCATCCGGCCGGTAGGCGCGGGCGTCCTTGCCGGCGGTGCCGTGGGCCTTGGTGTCGAGCAGGCCCGCGTGCCAGAGGTTTTGTTTGAGTTTGAAGACGGTGGACGGGTTGATGTCCGGCCCGCGCAGCCCGGGCTTGAGCGTCCCGGAGGGGTCCGCGAGGAAGAGGGCTGTCGCCAGCGCCGGGTCGTCGTGGCCGGCCGCCACGGCCAGCTCCGGCAGCGTGAGACTTCCGCCGTGGTCCGTGAGGGTCCGGTGGATGAGGCGCACCGCGGGCTGACGGATGAGGACGAAGCGCGCCACGGCGGCGAAGGCCGCGTGCACGTCCAGCAGGCGCTTGCGCTTGTCGTAGCGGGTGTCGGGGTCGAACTGGAGCGCGGCCAGGAGGTCGGCCACGGTGCGGCCTTCGAGCGTGGGTTGCCAGTCCAGGTCCAGCAGCCCGAGCGTGTTTGCGCCGGTGGCAGCGTGGCGCCGCGAGCTGTCGCTCCCCAGGTCCTTCCAGTGCGCGGCGAGCGACTTGATCAGCTCCCCGGTAGGAGCACCCCGGTCCGCGAGGAACGCGGCGGCGAGGTAGTTGAGCGGATGATTGAGCTGGAGGCTGCGCGCGGCGGGGACGCCTTCGAGCAGCGAGGAGGCCTGGCTGACGGCCCGGGGCAGCGGGGTGGGGTCCGCGGGCGGAATGACCTCCACCCAGTGCTTCGCGTCCCGGGCGAGGATGCCGACTCCGATGCTGCGCGCCTGGTTCAGGGTGGGGGCGCGGAGGTCGGCGGCGGAGGCCGGCAGCGCGAGGTACGCGTGATGGACGCCCGCGCGGTAGCTGTGCGCCTGGCCCAGGCCCTGGACCCAATCCCTTTCAGAGGCCTTCACCTCGATGCCCGTGACGAGGACGCCTTCGGGCCGCGCCACGCTGCACAGGATGTCCGGCCGGGTGCCCTCCAGCGTGAGCCGCGTCATGGGCTCCAGGTCCCGGGCGAACGGGCTGCGGACATACGAGGGATGCGCATCCACCAGCAGGTGCAGGACGCGCGACTTGCGCAGCCCATGCGTGAGCAGGTGGTGCTTCAGCTCGCGGACGACCCTGGCTTCGGCGTGGGGCATGCGGCTCAGGTGCGCTTCGCGTCAGCGGGGGCGTTGGGGTGGCGCGCGAGCATCATGCGCAGCTGGGGCTGACGGCGGACCAGCTCCTGCTTGAGCAGGTGCGCGATGAGCGCGGGCGGCGCGGCGCTCCAGCGCGCGATGTTCTGCACCAGCATGGGCGAACGGTAGGTGCGCCCGCACAGGAGCGACGTCGTCTTGCCGTCCACCGGCATGCCCACGAGCGCGCCCAGGGCTCGGCCTTCCGTGTTGAGGATGAGCTCCACCTTCTCCTCGGAGGGCCCGGTGGAGAAGCGCTGGCGCAACAGCTCTCGCGCGGTGCGGCGGGTCTGCTCCGGCACGTCCCGGTCCACCGTGAGCTTGTGGTGCTCCATCAGCCGGCGCATCGCCCACAGGCGGCGGAAGAGGGCGGCCGGCAGCTGCGGGTTGCGCACGAGGAAGCGGCGCACGCCTGTGTCGGACGCGAAGGCGGCTCGGGCCACCAGCGCCTCCAGGCCCACGGGGTTGCGGTGGTGCCTCGCGATGAGCCGTGCGTGCGCGAGGCCCACTCGCGAGTTCTCCAGCACGGCCTTGATGACGGCGGGCACCGGGTCGAAGCACAGCGCGGACAGCTCCGGGTCCTCCGCCCCATGCGCGAGCGCCACCCGCTGGTCCTCCGGTAGCGCGTGCAGCCGCGTCTCGAAGAGCTTGCGGTAGTCGCCCTGCACCGTCTCCGGCACGTCGTCCACGGGGCCGGCTTCGTCGTCGGCGCTGTCTCCCGCTTCCGCCTCCGGCAGCGGTTCCGTGTCGCTCGCGTCGAGCGCCGGCGCGGGATGATCCGTCAACGGGGCCGGAGCTTCCGGCGGCCGCACCGTGTTCACGGGACTCGCGGCCTCCGTGCCCGGCAGCAGCGCTCCCTGGGACACCAGCCTCGTGAGGATGTCTCGCAGCTTGTCTGGCGGGAACCCCGTCAGCGCGGGCAGGTCCTTCTCGCGCGTGTGGCCGTCCAGCCGCGACAGCACGAAGCCCTCCTCCGCGTTCAGCGGGAGCCGCCGCAGGTCCACCGTGGGGTTCAGCTTGGGCGTCCAGTCACTCATGCGCGCCCCCGAGTCTTTCACGACACGCGCGGTTCGCGCTTCCTTCCGTCTGGGCCGTCCGTACCGGATTGTTCCCGGTCCGTCCGAAAACGACAGGCCGCGTCGAGGACCGCCTGGCTGCCCTCCTGCCCTCGGTCCCGGTCCGGGTTGCGGCCCTGGCGGAGCCGACCGGTGTCGGTGCAGGCACGAAGGAGGCCCTCATGGGTTGACGAGAGGCGGGCAGCTGGACACAACTTCACTTCATGTCCGACCGCATCCAGACCTATGCCGAGTTCTGGCCGTTCTACCTGCGCGAGCATTCGCATGCGTCGACACGCTGGCTGCACCTCGCCGGCACCAGCCTGGGCGTGGGTCTGGGTATCACCGCCGCCGTCACCGGACGCGGCGCGCTGATTCCCGCCGCCCTGGTGTGCGCCTACGGCTTCGCGTGGGCCAGCCACTTCAAGATCGAGCACAACCGCCCCGCGACCTTCAAGTACCCGCTCTGGTCGTTCATCTCCGACTTCCGCATGGCCGGGCTGATGCTGATGGGCCAGCTGGGCCCGCACCTGGAGCGCGCGAACTCCGGCGCGCCGGCCGGCGCCACCCTGGCGCCGGCCCCCGTCGAGAGCCGCTGACGCTCGCGGCTCCGCGGTCCGCTACCTCGGCGGTGGCGGACCGAAGCGGCCCGCGCGGTACCCCTCGAAGGACCTCAGGATGTCCTCCTGGGTGTCCCCGATGAACGGCCCGTGGCTCACCAGCGGCTCGCGCTGCGGTTGACCCGCGTACAGCAGCACCCGCGCCCGCGTCGTCCCGGTGACGCGGACCGTGCTGTCGCCTCCCGACACCGGCCGGTCCAGCCAGCCCACCTGCCCGGGCTTCAGCGACCGGCGGTCCGGCCCCACCGCGACCTCTCCCTCCAGCACGTAGAAGAAGCCGTTGTACGAAGCGGGCAGTTCCTGCGCGATGGACGCGCCCGGCTCCAGCTGGAGCTCCGCCAGCGTGACGGGCACGTAGTTCTTCGTCGCCGACCGCACCGTCCCCGACGTGCCGCTGTACAGCCGCACCTCCACGCCCGGCTCGCGCCGCACCGGCAGCTCCGCGTACGGCAGGTCCTGGTAGCCCGCGGGCACCCAGCGCTGGGCCTTTGGCAACGTGAGCCAGAGCTGGAGGATGCGCGCCTGGCCCAGGTCGCCCTCCAGTCCCTCGCCGTGGATGACGCCGCTGCCCGCCGTCATCCACTGCACGTCGCCTTCACCCAGGCTGCCGCTGTCGTGGGTCATCCCGCCCTTCACCACGAGGGTCACCGTCTCGAAGCCCGCGTGCGGATGCGGCCCGCCGATGGGCTTGCCGTCGATGCGGTCGTCCATCAACAAGATGAACGGATCCGACCGCGCGTAGTCCTCCGGTGAGATGACCGGCACCACCGTGTGCGCGGGCCCGAACTGCCCCTGCGTGGGCTCCGGCAGGTCGATGATCCGCTCCAGCCTTCGCTCCAGGACGTCCATTCGCTGCGTGCTCATGATGGTTCCCTTCCGGGCTCAGGTGAGCGCCGGGTAGCTGGTGAAGCCCTGCTCCTCGCCCTGGAAGAAGGTCGACGCGTCCGGCGTGTTGAGCGGGGCGGACCGGCGGAAGCGCTCCGGCAGGTCCGGGTTGGCGAGGAACGGCACGCCGTACGCCACGAGGTCCGCCTCGCCGCGCTCGATGACTGCTTCACCGGCCTGCGCGTCGTAGCCCCCATTGGCGATGAGGACGCCCGGGAAGGCCTTGCGGAGCGCCGGAGTGATGCGCTGCTCGGGCGCCGGAGCGGCGGGGCCCGTGACGAGCTCCGTCACGTGCAGGTAGCCCAGGCCCAGCTTGCCCAGCTCCCGCGCGATGTACGTGAACGTCTCCGCGGGCGTGGAGTCGTGCATGCCCGTGTACGGGAAGTTCTGCGGAAAGAGCCGGTAGCCCACGCGGTCCGCGCCGAACACCTCCGCCACCGCCCGCGCCGCCTCCAGCGGGAGGCGCGCCCGGTTCTCGATGCTGCCGCCGTACGCGTCCGTGCGCTGGTTGGAGCCGTCCCGCAGGAACTGGTCCAACAGGTAGCCGTTGCTGCCATGCAGCTCCGCGCCGTCGAAGCCGGCCTCCTTCGCGTTGCGAGCGGCCTGGCGGAACTGCTCGACGATGCCGGGGAGCTCATGCGTCTCCAGGGCCCGGGGCGTCCCCGCGCGCTTCTTGCCCTGGAACGTGAAGACCTCCTGCTCCACCGCGATGGCGGAGGGGGCCACCGGCAGCTCGCCGCCATGGAAGTCCGGGTGCGAGACGCGCCCCACGTGCCACAGCTGCGCGAAGATGAGGCCGCCCGCCGCGTGGACCGCGTCCGTCACCTTGCGCCAGCCCGCCACCTGCTCCGGCGAGTGGATGCCCGGCGTGCGGATGCCCCCGACGCCCTGGGGACTGACCTGGGTGCCCTCCGAGACGATGAGGCCCGCGGACGCCCGCTGCACGTAATAGGTCACCGCCAGGGGGTTGGGGACGTTGCCGTCCACCAGCGCCCGGCTGCGGGTCATGGGGGCCATCACCAGCCGGTTCTTCAGTTCGAGCCGGCCCAGACGCAAGGGGGAGAGCAGCTTCAGTGTATTTGCCATGGCCGTTGAATGCTCCAGGCGCTATGGACGTTCCATGGCATCCAGTCCAAATAAATTGACCGATCGTCCAGGAGTGCTGGAGGGACAGGGTGCGGATGTGCTGGCGGACGTCCTGGACACCCTGCGCCTGTCCACCCGGATGCACGGCCGTTTCGAGCTGTTCGCGCCGTGGGGGCTCCAGTTCGGGACGTCCCCGGGCGCGCACATCATCCTCGTCGCGCGTGGCGGGGCCCGGCTGGAGGTGGAGGGCGTTCCAGGCGCCCTGGAGCTGTCCGCGGGGGACCTGGCGGTGCTGCCGCATGGCGGAGGCCACACGCTGCGCGACGCGGAGGACAGCCCCGTTCATGTCCTTGCTCCGGGAGCCTGCGCGAGCGCCCGGGGAAAGGGTTCCATCCGGCTGGGCGGCGACGGAGAGCGGACGACGCTGGTCGCGGCGTCGTTCCAGTTGGGCGTCGCGCCGCGCACGCTCCTCTTCAAGGAGCTGCCTCGTGTCATCCACCTGGCCGCGGACGACGCGGCGACGGCACCTTCACTGGCGTCCACGGTGCAGTTGCTGCTGACGGAGAGCGCGTCGTCGCACCCGGGCGCCACCGTCATCATGAGCCGGCTCGCGGACATCCTGCTGGTGCAGGCCCTGCGGGCCCACATCATGAAGTCGGAGGAGTCGTGCCGGGAGAGCGGGCTGCGGGCGCTGGCGGATCCGCAGATTGGCAAGGCGCTCGCGCTCATCCACGAGCGCCCCGAGGAGCCCTGGACGGTGGAGAGCCTCGCGTCCTCCGTGGCCCTGTCGCGGTCCGGCTTCGCCGCGCGCTTCAGCGAGCTCGTGGGAGAGCCGCCGCTGGAGTACCTGGTCGGGTGGCGGATGATCAAGGCCGCCCAGCTCCTGCGCGAAAGCGAGCTGCCCCTGAGCGAGGTCGCTCCGGCCATCGGCTACCAGAGCGAGGCGTCCTTCAACCGGGCCTTCAAGCGTTGGGACGGGACCGCTCCCGGCGCGTACCGCCGCAGCCACCGCCGGGCGTGAGTAGGCAGTTGGAGGTCCGTTGGAGACGCGACGCCTCAACCTGACCGACTGTCGGACAGGTTTTGAGGCAGCCGTGCCCGGGTGGGCTCCTGGCTGTTGAGTTCGTTGTTGCGCGCAATCTGGATGACCGTGCGGTGGCGCGGCGGCGAACACCGGGGGCATCCGCGCGCTCGCGGTGATGAATCCCCCGTGGCCCCCGCATGCACCCGCGGGTCCACAGCCGGGGTGCGTCGTCCATCGTGTGCGGGCCTCCTGGGCTTCGCTCGCGGGGGGCTGTTGGAATTAGAATCGAGGCGGCGCGTGCCCCTCTCCCATGACGACCTCTCCCAAGCAGCGCGGTGATGCCGCGTCCTTCGCTTCCTATTTCGCCCACCGCGCCATCGCCGAGCGCGGCTTCGTGTGGGGCGCCCCCGACGGAGCCCAGGCCCTGGCGGACGCCGCGGACGTGGTGGTGCACCGGTGGGACGCGCGCGGGCTGAAGCTGGCGTGCATGGTGGACCGTGAGGAGACCCCGGAGCGGCGCTTCTCCCTGACGCGCGAGCAGGTGACGGCGCTGGTCCTTCGCTGCCTCGATGCCGGCGCGGCGCGCTCCCCGGCGCGGCGTGCGTCCATCGAGGTGTTCGAGCTGGGACGGCCGCCCATGTCCGAGGACCGGGCGCGGCTGGGAGCGCTGCGCAGGGCCTCGGGCGCGGAGGGTGTCGACATCACGCCGTGGATCCTCGACCCGTCCACCGGGGACCTCTGGTCCGGTGCTCCGCTGGGCGGCTTCTTCGTCGGACGGCGCTTCTTCCAGGAGGTGATGCGCGGCTACGTCGCCGCGCATCGGCCTCCCGCGTAGGGCGCGTCAGGCGGGGGCGGGCCGGCCCCGGTCTCGGCTGGAGAAGCGCCACGTGTCGGGGAAGCCCCGCTCCGCGAGGAGCGCCTGGCACCTGGACAACCGCGCCTCCACGTCCGGCGTGCGCGGGTCGAAGAGGAGCCCCGCCACCGTTCCGCTGTGCGCCACCTGGAGCCCCACCGCGCCGGAGGACTCCATCACCTCCAGCAGCATTTCGAAGTGGGGCTTGGGCAGGAAGCGCTGGTTGATGCGGGCGCTGGCCGTGGCCACCTCTCCCAGCAGCCGGTAGTCCCGCGTCGCGAGCGCCTGCTCCAGCGACGCTCTCAGGCGCTGGAACGTCTCGATCTCCTCGCTGTCGTAGCGGGCGGGCGCGTGGGCCAGGGTGTCCACGCCCTTGCCGCCCGCGTCCAGGTTGATGCTCACCACCCGCAGGTCGAGCACCTCGCCGCTGAAGCGGTGGAGCACGACGCCCTCGCGATGTCCGAAGAGCAGGGCGCTGTTGCCGAAGATGGTGGAGTCCGACGCCGTCTCCGCCTTCACCGCCAGCCGCGCGGTGTCCTCCGGCGTCAGCGGCCGGTCCAGCGCCGCGGACACGGCGCGGATGGTGGCCACCACGTCGCTCGTGGATGAGCCCAGCCCCCAGCCCACCGGGATGTTGCTGTGCACCACCAGGTGCGCGCCGCGCGGCTCCACGCCCGCCCACTCCAGGGTGAGCGCGGCGGCCCGGCCCGCCTTGGTCTTCCACGCGGGCTCCACGGTGAGCCCCGCGCCGGACGTGAGCTGGAAGCGCGCCTCCGAGCGCAGCATGCCGCACGGCAGCGACAGCAGGCCCCGGTGCAGGCGCCCGTCCGCGTCGCGGAACACGCCCTGGAGCAGCTCCCCGTGGTGGCCCACGGCCTCGCCCTGGCCCACGAGGGAGGGCGCCCCGGCTGCTTCCGCCACGGGCACGGCCGTGAGGGGGACCGCCGGGGAAGTCGCCGCGTCCGGAGCGGCGGCCCGGGTGGCCAGGGCGTCGCCGACGAGCTTCTCCAGGCCGTGGATGGTGCGGTGCTTGAGCAGTTGCCGCAGGCCCAGCGTCACGCCGAACTGGTCGGTCAGGCGCGCCAGCAGCTGGAGGGCGCGCATGGAGTGCCCTCCCAGCTCGAAGAAGTCCGCGTGGATGCCCACGCTGGTCAGGCCCAGCACCTCCTTCCAGAGGGCCGCCAGCCGCTCCTGGAGCGGCGTCTGGGGCGCGACCGGCGGCGCGGCGGGCCCTTCGTCGCCAAAGGCCGGGGGCAGGGCCCGCTCATCCACCTTGCCGCTGAGATGGCGGCGCAGGCGCGAGACGAACTGGTAGCGCTCCGGCAGCATGTAGTCCGGCAGCGTCCTCGCGAGGAAGTCCTGGAGCCGGGCGCCGTCCACGTGGTGCCACGGGGAGGCCTCGCCTTGCGCGTGGGGGTGCTCCATCCACACGCTCGGGTCGTGGTACTCGCCGAAGCCCTGCTCCACGTCCACCGTCACCGGCTGCATGGTGCCCGGGAGCGTGTACTCGCCGGACGCGGTGAGCCGCTGGCCGCTCCACCGCTCCCACGAGGCCAGGTCCGCGCGGATGTACTGTGAGCGCGGCTCCACGTGGAGCATCCGCCCGCCCACGCGCTCGTGGATGCGCAGCCACGGGTCCTGGAGCTGTCCGTCCTCGCGGCGCGCGTGGCACCACTGTTCGAAGGACAGGTCCGGGCGCGACGCCTTGCCCGTGGGCCGCACCGGGACGACCACCCGGCCCAGCCCGTGCGCGCGCGCCAGCGCCTTGAAGCCCCGCAGGATGAGCGTGGCGAGCCCCCGGCCCAGGGCGTCCTCGGCCACCACGCCGGTGAGGATCATCAGCGTGTCGGCGGGGACGCCTCGCGCCGCGTCCTCGAAGCCCTGCCGCAGCCCCGCGTCCCAACCCGCGGGCAGGCCCTCGCGCGTGCCGTCCCAACGGATGGGCAGCGCGTTGCCGGCGGCCACCACCGCGTCGTCCTCGTCGACGAGCGCGAACTGGTGCGCGGCGAACTCCTCCGCGAGCCTCGGCCAGAACTCGCGCAGGACGGTGTCCCCCGCGAAGAAGTCCGGCCACGCGCCCACGTGCAGGTCGTCCATGGCCCGCTTCAGCTCCGGGCGCTGGGCGAGCGTGAACATCCGGTAGCGCAGGCCCTCTCCCTGGAGCGTGCTCGCGGCCTCGTGCAGCTCCACGGTGGCCACCAGACCGTCGCCGCCGCCCGGCTTCTTCGCGTGCCGCACGATGCAGCCGGCCACGGCCGGGTGCGCGGCGAGCCGGGATTCAATCTCCTCCAGCTCCACGCGGTTGCCGCGGACCTTCACCTGCTTGTCCACGCGGCCGATGAACTCGACGTCGCCCGCCTCGGTGTACCGGCCCAGGTCTCCGGTGCGGTACATCCGCGTGCCCGGCTCCGGGTGGAAGGGGTCTGGCAGGAAGGCGCGAGCGGTGCGCGCCGGGTCGCCCAGGTAGCCTCGCGCGAGCCCTGGCGTGCTCACGTACAACTCGCCCGTGACGCCGAAGGGCACGGGGCGCAGCGCTTCATCCAACAGGTAGAGGCGCGTGTTGGCGATGGGCCGGCCCAGCGGAACGATGTCGCCCTCCACCGGCCGCGCGCAGTCGAAGCGGCTGGCGTCCACAGTGACCTCCGTGGGGCCGTAGTGGTTCGCCAGACGTGCGGGGAACGTCGCGAGGAACGCGTCGCGCAGCTCGCGCGGCAGGTACGCGCCGCCGGAGAGGATCCGCCGCAGCGACGGCAGCTCCGGGATGCGCCCGGCACGCCGCGCGTCCACCAGCTCCCCCAGCATCAGGGGCACGCACTGGAACAGGGTGATGGATTCGCGGCGCACGACCTCTGCCAGGTACTGGGGCGAGCGGGCCGCGGCGTGCGGCGGAATCACCACCCGCGCGCCCACGGTCAGCGGCCAGTAGAGGTCCAGCACGAACGGGTCGAACGTGAACGAGGTGAGCAGCAGCACCGCGTCGCTCGCGTCCAGCGCGTAGTCCCGCTGGGTGGAGGCGACGACGTTGGCGATGCCCCGGTGCTCGATTTCAATGCCCTTCGGCACGCCCGTGGTGCCCGACGTGAACAGCACGTAGGCCAGCGCGCGCCCACCCAGCGAACCCGCCGGAGCGGTGGGGGGCCGGGACGCGACGCCAGCGCGCTCCGCGTCCATGGAGAGCACCGTCAGCCCCGGGCGCTGGAGGCTTTCAACCGGCTGCCCCAGGGTGATGAGCAGCCGGGCTCCTGCCGCGTCCAGCACCTGGGCCTGACGCTCCTCCGGATGCTCCGGGCTGACGGGCACGTACGCGGCTCCCGCCTTGAGCACGGCCAGCAGCGCGAGCACCAGCTCCGGTGACGGCTCCAGTCGCACGCCGACCCGGTCCTCCGGGCCCACGCCGTGCGCCCGCAGGTGGTGGGCCCAGCGGTTGGCCTCCTGGTCCAGTTGCCGGTACGTGAGGTGTCCGCCCTCCCAGGACAGCGCCACCGCGTCCGGCGTGCGCTCCACCTGTGCTTCCACCATGCGGTGCACGCCGGTGTCCGCGTCGAAGGGCAGCGCGGTGTCGTTGAACGCGTGCAGCAGCCGCTGCTCCGACGTCGTGGACAACATCCGGTAGTCCGCGAGCGCGCGGGTGGGGTCCGCCACCAGCTGTTCGACGAGCGAGAGGTACTGCTCCAGCATCCGCTCCGCGGTCGCGGCCTTGAACAGGTCGGTGTTGTAGTTGAGCCGGACGATGACGCCGCTGGCGACGTGGTCCACGATGTACGTGAGGTCGAACTTGGACGTCTCGCTCTCGGCGACCTCGATGCCGCGCAGGAACTCCAGCTGGAGCCCGTCGAAGCGGACCTCGTCGGCGAGCCGCAGCTTGTTGTTCTGCAGCCCGTACATCACGGAGAAGAGGCGGTTGCGGGACAGGTCCGCGTCCGGGTTCAGCTCCTGGATGGCCAGCACGCTGGGGTAGACGTGGTGGTCATAGGCCTCCGCCGCCGTCTGACGCGTGTCCTCCAGCAGCTGCTGGAAGGTCATGCCGGACCGCACGGTGCAGCGCATGGGCAGCGCGGTGGCGAAGAGCCCCAGGAGCGGCGCCACGCGCTCGTCGTCGCGGTTGGCGATGGGCGTGCCCACCACGAAGTCCCGCTGTCCGCTCAGCCGGTGCAGCTGCGCGTGCAGCGCGGAGAGGAAGACGATGTTGAGCGTGGTGTGGTGCCGGCGGGCGAAGGCGTCGATGGCGGCGCTGCGCTCCCTGGGGATGACGCGGTGGACCTCCGCGCCGTTGAACGTCTGGAAGGCGGGGCGCGGGAAGTCGAGCGGCAGCTCCAGGGGCGGCGGGAGCGTGGCGAACTTCTGGAGCCAGTAGCGGCGCTGGGGCTCCAGTCCGCCGGAGGCGACGGCGTCGTGGATCCACGTGGCGTAGTCCACGTAGCCCAGCCGCAGCTCCGGCAGGCGAGGGGCTCGCGCCGCGCGGAAGGCGTTGTAGAGCTCACTCAGCTCCCGCGCCAGGTTCATGGTGGAGGTCTCGTCCCAGATGATGTGGTGAACGAGGAAGAGGACGAGGAAGCGGTCGCCGGAGAAGTGCGCGAGCTTCACGTGGAACATGGGGCCGTTCTCGAAGTCGAGCGACTGCCCGCTGTGGTGCCGCGCCAGCCTCTGCACCTCCGCGTGGAAGTCCGCGTCCGGGACGTCGCGCCGGTCCAGGTACAGCGACTCGCGGGTGACGGCCACGTGCGGGCGGACGCGCTGCACGGGCTGCCCGTCCACGTAACCGAAGTGCAGCCGGAAGATGTCGTGGCGGTCCACCAGCGTCTGCCAGGCGCGGGTGAAGGCGTCCAGGTCCAGGGCGCCGGTGAGCACCAGGTCGCCGATGCACACGTTGTAGAACGGGCTGTCCGGCTCCAGCTCGTGCATGTACCACTCGGGGAACTGGTACGTGGCCAGCGGGTAGTGCGCCTGGGGCTCCAGCCTGCGCAGGGGCGGCAGCGCCACCGCCGGCGCGGCACCGTCCGCGGGGACGCTCTGCAAGGCCTCGATGCGCTGCGCGATGCGCGCCACCGTCTGGCCTTCGAAGAGGTCGCGCACGGACAGCTCCACGCCGGTGAGGGCGCGCAGCTTCGCGTTGGACTGGATGGCCACCAGCGAGTGCCCGCCGAGCGCGAAGAAGTTGTCCTCCGCGCCCACGCGGGGCAGGCCCAGCAGGTCCGCCCAGACGTCCGCGATCCGCTGCTCCAGCGGCGTGCGGGGCGCCACGTACGCGGTGAGCGAACCCTGGTCGCCCTCTCCCGGCGCGGGGAGCGCGTTGCGGTCCACCTTGCCGTTGGGCAACAGCGGCAGCGCGTCCATCAGCACGAAGGCGGACGGCACCATGTAGTCCGCGAGCCGGCTGGACAGGTGCTCCGCGAGCGCGGCCGGGGTGACGGCTTCCGCCTCCTTGACGGCGGCGTAGGCCACCAGCCGCTTCGCGTGGCCCTTGTCCCCGCGCGCGACGACGACCGAGTCCCGCAGGGCCGGGTGCTGGGCGAGCGCGGCCTCCACTTCGCCAATCTCGATGCGGAAGCCGCGGATCTTCACCTGGTGGTCGATGCGGCCCAGCACCTCGATGCTGCCGTCCTCCAGGAAGCGCACCAGGTCACCGGTGCGGTACAGCCGCTGGCCGGGCTCCGTGGCGAACGGGTCCGGCACGAAGGACCGGGCCGTCTTGAAGGGGTCCCCCAGGTAGCCGCGCCCCACGCCAACGCCGCCGATGTACATCTCCCCCGCGACGCCGATGGGCACCGGCTGGAGGAAGGTGTCCAGGATGTACGCCTGGAGGTTGGGCAGCGTGCCGTTGATGGGCAGGCTGGCCCAGTGCATGGAGGGCGCGGAGCGCATGGGGTAGTGCGCGCTGTCGTCGGAGACCTCCGTGGCGCCGTAGGCGTTCACCATGGGCACGCCCGGCCACAGCTTGAACCAGCGCGCGCACAGCTCCGGCAAGAGCGGCTCACCGTTCACGATGAACCAGCGCATCCCAGACAGGTCGTAGCGGCCGGGGTTCGCTTCCAGCTCCTCCAGCATGATGCGCATGTGCGTGGGCACCGTCTCCAGGACGGTGACCCGTTCGTCCCGCATCTTCGCCAGCAGTTGGACGGGCTCCCACGCGGACTCGTCCTTGAAGATGGCCGTGCGCGCGCCCACGAGCAGCGCGCAGACGAACTGCCACACCGACACGTCGAAGCTGGGCGTGGCGATTTCGGCCACCACGTCCCGGGCGGTGATGCCCAGGGTGTGCTGCTTCGCCCACAGGTGGTTGAGCATGCCGACGTGTTCAATCATCACGCCCTTGGGCAGGCCGGTGGAGCCCGACGTGAAGATGACGTACGCGAGCGCCTCCGGCGGCACGTGCACGTCCGGGCGCGTCCAGGGCGCTTCCTGCTCCAGCAGCTCCGTCACCCGCGCGACGGGGCGGCCGGAGGCGATGTCCCGGGCGTCCGCGAGGTGGCGCTCCTCCGTGAGCAGCATCACGCACTGGCTCTGCTCCACGACGGAGCGCAGCCGGTGCCGGGGCAGGGCCGGGTCGATGGGCACGTACGCCCCGCCCGCCTTCCACACGGCGAGCATGGCGATGAGGAACTCCAGCTCCCGGTCCAGGAAGAGCGCGACGATGCGGTCCGTGGAGACGCCCGCGGCGAGCAGGTGGTGCGCCAGCCGGTTGGCCCGCGCGTCCAACTCCCGGTACGTGAGGGAGCGGCCTTCACATGTGGCCGCGATGGCGTCCGGTGTGCGGTCCACCTGGGCCTCGAACACTTCGTGGAAGCACTCGTCGCGCCGCCAGGGCACGTCCGTGCGGTTCCAGTCCAGCAGCTGCCGCTGGTGCTCCGCGGGCGTGAGCAGCGGCAGCCGGGAGAGGCGCAGGCGCGGGTCGCGCGCGGCGCCCTCCAGCAGGGTCTGGTAGTGGCCCGCCAGCCGCTGGACGGTGGCCGCGTCGAAGAGGTCGGTGTTGTATTCGAACCAGGCGACCAGGCCGTCCTTGTCCTCGGTGAGGCTCAGGGTGAGGTCGAACTGCGCGGAGCCGGTCTCCACGTCCACCGGCGTCAGCGTCATGCCGTCCAGCTCCAGGCGGGGCGGGGGCATGTTCTGCAGCGCGAACATGACCTGGAAGAGGGGCGGGCGGCTCAGGTCGCGCGGCAGTTGCAGCGCCTCCACCAGCTTCTCGAAGGGGACGTCCTGGTGGGCGTAGGCGCCCAGCGTCGTCTGCCGCACGCGGCCCAGCAGCTCCACGAAGCGCGGGTCGCCGGAGAGGTCCGTGCGCAGCGCCAGCGTGTTGACGAAGAAGCCGATGAGCCCCTCGGTCTCCACGTGGCCGCGGTTGGCGATGGCGCTGCCGATGACGACGTCCTCCGTGCGCGCGTAGCGGCCCAGGAGCACGTTGAAGCCCGCCAGCAGCGTCATGAAGAGGGTCACGTCCTGGCGGCGCGACAGCTGCTGGAGCGCGTCCGTCAGCGCCCGGCCCAGCTTCCAGGCGTGGCGCGCGCCGCGGTAGCGCTGCGCGGCCGGGCGGGGCCGGTCCGTGGGCAGCTCCAGCGAGGGCGGCGCTCCCGCCAGCTGCTGCTTCCAGTACGCCAGCTGCGCGTCCAGCCGCGCGCCGCGCATCCACTGGCGCTGCCACACGGAGAAGTCCCCGTACTGCACGGCCAGGGGCGGAAGCGCTGCGGCCTGCCCGGAGGTGAAGGCGCCGTAGAAGGCGGCCAGCTCGCGCACGAAGACGCTGATGGACCAGCCGTCGGAGATGATGTGGTGCATCGTGACGAGCAGCACGTGCTCCATGCCGCCCAGGTCCAGCAGGCGCGCGCGCAGGAGCGGACCCGTGGCCAGGTCGAAGGGCCTGCGCGCCTCCTCCTCCACGCGCTGGCGCACGGCGTCCTCGCTGGCGCCGGACAGGGCCTCCACGTGCACCGGCACCTCCACCGTGGGGTGCACGCGCTGCACGGGCTGGCCGTCCACCAGCGCGAAGGTGGTGCGCAGCGTTTCGTGGCGCTGCACGAGCGCCTGGAGGCTCTTCGCCATGGCCTGGACGTCCAGCGGGCCCAGCAGCCGCACCGCGCCCGCGACGTTGTAGGCGGTAAGGCCGGGCTCCAACTGGTCGAGGAACCACAGCCGCTGCTGGGCGAAGGACAGCGGCAGGGGCGCATCACGCGGCGCGGGGACCAGCGGCGGCAGGGCTTCCCCCGAAGCCTCGGCACGCGCGCTGTCCACGCGGGCGGCGAGCCCCGCCACCGTGGCCGACTCGAAGAGGATGCGCAGCGGCAGTTCCGTGCCCAGCGCGGAGTTGAGGCGCGACATCACCTGGGTGGCCAGCAGCGAGTGGCCACCCAGCTCGAAGAAGTTGTCGTGCCGTCCCACGCGCGGCACGCGCAGCAGGCTCGCCCAGGTGCCGGCGATGAGCTCCTCCGTCGCGCCCTGGGGTGGCAGGAAGGCCTGCGCCGCCTGGGGGCGCAGGGGCGCGGGCAGCGCGCGCAGGTCCACCTTTCCGTTGATGGTGAGGGGCAGCGACTCCAGCAGCATCCACGCCTGGGGGATGAGTGACTCCGGCAGCCGTTCCTTGAGGAAGCCGCGCAGTTCCTCGACGGTGGGCGCCGTCTGGCCCTGGCGCGGGACGACGTAGGCCACCAGCTCCCGGGAGGGCGCGGTGGGGGCGTCCTCCCGCGCCAGGTTTCGGGCCGGCGGTTCACGCTGTTCGGAAGGGGATTCGGAGAGCCGGTGGGGCGTGGACGACATGTTGGAGCGGTCCTCGGGAGGGTTGTCGAAGGAGAGGGGATGCGACGCGTGCAGCCCGGGCTCAGAAGTAGGACTGGAGGACGCCACGGCGGCGCACGTCGAGCGTGGCGCAGTGGAACGAGCCTCCCAGCCGGTAGAAGTTGGTGAAGTTGCAGGTGATGGGCTTGAAGCCCCAGTCCTTGAACGCGCGGATCAGCGTGTGCTCGTTCTTGTCCACGACGAGGCGCTGCTCATCGAGCATGAGGATGTTCATGCTCAGCCACTTGCCGCTGAAGTAGAGGATGAGGTCGTCCGACGCGCAGGGCGGCGGCGCGCGGAGGATGTCCCACGACTTGAACATCCGCGGCAGTTCGTCCACGCGCTCCGGATTCACCAGCAGCTTGCCGGGGGCCAGCGGCATGAACGTCGTGTCGATGTGCATGGGCTTGGTGTCCCGGCACTTCAGCTCGTGGAGGCGGTACTCGCTGCCCAGGTGCCGCCGAAGCCACTCCACGCCGAACGCGTTCGTCACGTGGCTGCGGATGTAGAAGAGGTCCCGGCCGCAGCGCACGAAGTCCGCCGCGTCGAAGAGCGGCTCGAACTCCGTGAGGGCGTAGCGCATGGGCTCGTCGTCACCCGGCACCTCCCAGGTGTCGTCGAACGACTCGTCCGTCAGCTGCGGCTTGGGCGCGGAGGTCCACCGCGCGCCCGCGTGGAAGTACTCTTTCAATAGCTTCCGGTACGGATGTACTTCGAAATAGCGGGAGCGCCACGGCATGGGCGTCTCGATGAGGTGGTCGCCCACGACGAGCAGCAGGTCGCGGGGCATGGCCGTGTAGAGGCCGCCCGGCGAGTGCCAGTCCGGCGTGGAGAAGGGCTTTGTGTGCGAGACGCGCTCGGGGCGGCGGACGCGGATGCCCTCGGCCTCCAGGATGTGCGCGAACTCGTCCAGGTCGCGGTTGGCCGCGTCCACCATGTCCTGGGGGAAGGGCTTGCCGCCGTGCTCCTGGAAGAAGCCCCAGTGCTTGCGGGGCATGGTCGACTTGAGGGTCACGTGCCACGAGGGCACCGTGGCGCCGTCCGCGACGCCGACGATGACCTCCTCGAGCGGATCCCATTCGGTGTGCGAGGAGACCACCGGAAGTGACTGGGGCTGCGGGGCCAGCGACGGATGCTGAGGAGCCAGTTGGAGGTTGGTGCGTTGCATGGCGTGTCTACTCCGCGAGGGGGTGAGGGTCAGGGCAGGGG
>NZ_RAWN01000064.1:0-47623 GCF_003668895.1 Corallococcus sp. AB045 | reverse complement strand
GGACGGCTCGGGGGGCGGGGGCCGGCATGCGCGGCCCATCCTCTCCGTTCGTCCCCTCCCGCGCTACATCCCCGCTCAGCCGCGACCCGGGATGTTTCAATCCCTGTCGTCCCCACCCTCTTAATCACAGGCACCCAGATGTCACAGACGTCAATCTGATTTCATGGGACATCAGGAACTGTCGGATGCATACTCAATGTGAACCGAGCCAATACTCATGGTGAGACGGCGTCCGGTTCGAGGAGTTCCCCGATGCTCCACGTCACCCCCAGCTGGAAGCGCCTCGCCCTGTCGGCGATGGTGTTCTCGACTCCCCTCATGGCCGGCTGCACGGCCGAGCCCACGCGCGAAGCTCCGGCGGCCGCCGTGCGCCAGGACCGGGCCCACGACTCGCTGAAGATGTCGAAGCTGTACGCGCAGTGGAAGCAGCAGCACGCCAATGGCACCCAGATGCCGCTCGACCTGGGCGACGCGGATCAGTACGCCTTCCTGATGAAGCGCCTGGAGGCGGCGGGCAACACCCCGGCCAACTCCCCGCGCCTGTTCTCCAGCCTGTCGCGGCAGCGTGAGCGCGTGCTGGCCCAGAGGGCCTCCGGCGACGTGAAGGCACAGACCACGACCGCCGAGTGGTGCGGCCACCTGCTGCCGCTGGAGGAGATTGCTCACGGCAACGGTGAGACGACGTTCGAGGGCTCGGGCTACCTCACCTGCGCTGGCGGGGCGGACTACTCCTACGTGGACTTCAACGCGTACTCCACGACGCCGGACCGCCAGGAGTTCCAGCTGCTGGCCACGACGGCCACGGAGGACTACCTGGCCAAGACGCTGGAGACGGATCCGCTGAACGTGGTGCTGGACGCGGGTCCGGACCGGGTCCTGTATTACGACTCGGTGGCCATGGCCTACGACGAGGCCAGCGGCCGGATGGAGACCTTCTACTCCACCGCGGACACCACGGTGCTGCTGCTGCCGCCGGGTCTGAACTTCGACCACCCGCGTGAGCTCATCGGCACGGGCCTGGCGGGCAACGCCATCCGCACCTGCCTGGAGCGCGGCTCCGCGACGGGCGCGCTGGACTGCGACTACACGCTGGCGAAGAAGGACGCGGCCGGCAACATCACCGCCTTCGCGGGCGGCTACACGGGCGTGGCGGCGGTGAACGCCCAGCAGTCCGTGGTCGCGAAGAAGTGGCTGCCGGACACGACGGCCTACTGGCCCACGCCGGGCGCGTTCAACGCGGCCAAGCTGTACCTGCCGGCGCAGGGCACCTACGTGACGGGCCTGCCGGCCAACTGCTCCGTGCAGTCGGTGAAGAGCGAGGTGAACATCGTCCTCCTGAGCGCGGGTGGCCGCTGCAAGGTGAACAACGTCGCGGCGACCACGCCGGGACAGGTCGTGCTCACGGGCAGCCTGCCGCTGGGCACGGGCGTGGACGCGTCCAGCATTCCCTTCAACGGGCTGATGGACCTGGGCACGGACTGCCTGGCCCACGAGCAGGACGTGGCGATGCAGGCCTTCACCACCGTGGTGGCGACGTGCCCCCGCTCCGGTGGCGGCTTCAGCCCGGTGACGCGCGTGGGCTTCCGCCGGCTGGCGGTGCTGGACTTCAAGAACAGCTGCCTCGCGGCGGGCACGCGCGTGCTGCGCGCGGACGGCAAGTCCGTCCCCGTGGAGTCCGTGAAGGTCGGTGACCGCGTGCTGTCGAACACGGACGGCCGCGCCCTCACCGTCACCACCGTGACGAAGGGCACCGAGTCCCAGCCCATGGTCCGCCTGAAGGCGGGCAAGGGCCAGGACGTGCTCGTCACCAACACCCACCCCATGGTCAGCCGCACCCGCGGCGTCGTGACGGCGGGCGAGCTCGCGGTGGGCGACGTGCTGCTGACGAAGGACGGCGAGGCGACGCTGGCCTCCGTGGAGCGCGTGCCCTTCAAGGGCCAGGTCTACAACCTGACCCTGGGCACGGACACGGAGCTGCTGGACGTGGGCGCGAAGGAGCACACGCTCATCGCCAACGGCTTCCTGGTCGGTGACGCGCGCATGCAGACGGACCTGGCGCGTGAGAAGCACTCGCCCGTCTCCTCGGACGTGCTGGCCGTGCTGCCCGCCGCGTGGCACGCGGACTACCTGAACAGCCGCCGCTAATCGCGCGAACGCAGCAGGTAGAAGACGTAGCCGTAGCTGTCCCCGTGGCGGCGGTACAGGTTCACCTCCTGTTCCGCCGCCGCGATGACCTCGCGCAGCGCCGCGTCCGCGGTGGGGCGCAGCCGTTCGATGCGCTGCAGGAGCGGCGTGTAGTAGTCGTCCCACCACGCGGACGCGGGCAGCGTGAAGGTGTCCAGCACCGTGAAGCCCGCCGCCTCCGCGCTGGCTCGGTTCTGGGCGATGTTGCCCATGGACGGGTACCCGGCGGACCAGAAGCGCACCGCCTCCGGGGGCCGGACGTCCGTGAGCCAGGTGCACTCGGTGACGGCCACCTGCCCACCGGGCGCGAGCAACGGCCGCCACTGGCGCAGCCCCTGCTCGAAGCCCACCAGGTAGATGGCGCCCTCGGACCAGAGCAGGTCGACGGAAGCAGGCGGCAGCGACAGCGCGCTCATGTCCTCCTGACGCGTGACGATGGCGTCCGCCAGTCCCTGCTCGCGGGCCTCGCGCTCCAGCCTGTCGAGGTAGGGCCGGTGCAGGTCCACGGCGGTGACGCGCGTGCCCAGCTCCCGCGCGAGCACCAGCGACTGCCGTCCGGTGCCCGCGCCCAGGTCCAGCACGCGCGGCGAGGGCGGCAGCGGGGACAGGCGCCGCAGGGCTTCCCGGGTGCAGGCGTCGCTGCCGGGGCCCAGGCGGGGCAGCTCGTTGTAGAGGGTGAAGAAGGCGTTGACCGTCTGGCGCAGCTCGCCCGCGCTGCGCTTCACGTTGCCCTGGAGCAGCGGGACGCGCTTCCAGTGCTCCTCGATGCGCTGCTTGAAGAGCTCCGGCATGGGCAGGTCCGCGCGCAGCGTGGTCCACGTGTCGAGCGCGACTTCGACGGCGCCCTTCACCACCGGGAGGACGTCCTCGTCCGCCAGGCCCAGCTTGCGCGCCAGGCGCTCGAAGCTCTGGAGTGACACGTCCTCGAAGCGCTTGGACTTCGCCAGGTTCAGCGCGAGCTGATCCTGCGGCATGTACTGGATGGTGGAGACGAAGTCGTACGCGGGCGACAGCGTGGGGCGCGTGCCGTCCGGATAGTAGAGCGACCAGTTCTTGTGGTGCGCGTCGCCGTTGCCGCACGCGATGATGAACACCAGCCGCCGCAGGAACTCCTGGAGCGCTTCCAGGCCCGCGACCTTGAGCAGCACGTTGGCGATGGTCTCGTAGTTGTACTTCTTGTACTTCTCGTCGGAGTACAGCCCCAGCACCTGCGCCAGGTCCTCCATGTGCACGCGGCGGCCGGGGGACGGCCGGTCGAAGCGGCGGATGGCGTACGCCAGGTCCTCGCGCAGGGTGATGCCTTCCGGAAGGC
The DNA here is from genome assembly GCF_003668895.1 of Corallococcus sp. AB045. Classification (NCBI taxonomy): domain Bacteria; kingdom Pseudomonadati; phylum Myxococcota; class Myxococcia; order Myxococcales; family Myxococcaceae; genus Corallococcus; species Corallococcus sp. AB045. The sequence goes on along the minus strand of NZ_RAWN01000064.1, from coordinate 44,127 downwards.
CGTGCAGCTCGGAGACCGGGAGCAGTTGGAGCTCCGGCACGTCGATGCCGGTCGCCCGCGCCCACGTCATCACGGACAGCTCGTTCTCCGGCACGCGGTCGTAGCGGTTGTCCGGGAGCTTGACGATCCAGTCTCCGCCCAGGCCGCCCATGGGCAGCGTCATGCCCCGGTCGCGCCGGAGCATGGAGAACTTGAGCTGCACGCCCGCGAGCGAGAAGCGCAGCGGTTCGCCGTCCGACACGGGCTCCGCGGGGACGTCCACGAGCGGCGCGTCGTGGCCGGCGAGCTCACCCGCGGGGCGGACGATGACGGCGCCGGAGAGGTCCGCGCCCAGGTGGGCGATGAAGAAGAACTCGCGCTGCCGGGCGATGTGCTGGCGTTCGGAGATGAGGTCGCGCAGCGGGCCTTCGGGCAGGAGGTTGGAGAAGAACGGCGGCAGCCGCATGCGGCTGGTGTGGCGGCGCGACAGGTCGTCCTCGAAGAACTGGCCCAGGACGGGGCGCGGGTAGCGCTGGCGGTAGTCCTCGGAGAGGCTGAACTCGATGCGCTCGTCCGCGAGCAGCGTGAGCGTGCCGACGTGCACGTCTCCAATGAGGACGTCGAGGATGCCCGTGGTGGACACGGGGAGCGTGGGGTCCATGTCAGTCCTCATCGTCGTCGATGATCATCGACTGGAGCGAAGGCCGGTCCGAGTCGTCCCAGCGCGTGCGGGCCTCCATGAACTGGCGCAGGACGGGCTCCAGGACCATCTGGCGCAGGTGGAGGAACGCGCCGTCATTGCGCCGCAAGGACTCCAGGGCCTGCGGGCTGAGGCCGTGGCTGTGGAGGATGTCCTCGCCCGGAGGCGGCTGCGCTTCGAGCATCTGGGAGAGGGCGTGTCCCGGCACCGGGGGATGGAAGAGGAAGTTGAAGGTCCCTTCCATCAGGCGCCGGACCGTCCTCCGGTCAAAGACCCGCTGCGTGCTCCACCGGGGGTCGCCCGCGGGAAGGAGGGGCTGGAAGCCGTCGCCCGGCTGCTCCAGCAGCTCCCCGGGCTCCAGCACCGCGCCCGTCAGCAGGTGGCGCGGCTGGAGGGACAGCATCGCGATGCGCAGGACCAGCGGGGGCCGCGCGATGGAGTGGGGAATGACGGGCATGCCCGTCTCCATCCACCAGCGGATGAGCGGCGGCGGCACCTGCGCCAGCAGCGTCTGGAGGGAGCGCTCCTCGTCGGAGCGGATGGCCGCGAAGACCTGGAGGGCCTCCGGGGGCTTCAGCTCCCAGCCGCCGAAGACGATGTGGCGCCAGAGCCAGCGCGACAACAGCTCGCGCGAACGCGGTGTCGGCTCCGGGTGCAGCTGGAAGAACCGCGTCAAAAGCACCAGCGAGTTCTCCGGCGCGGGCAGGAGCTTGAGGTGCGGGATGAACGCATCGCGCTTGAGGAACACGATGGCGTCCCGGAGCGCCCGGTCCGTGCGGCGGACGGTCTCCGTGAGCTCGTCGTCCTGGTTGAGCTGTTCCTGGTAGCCCCGCGTGAAGTCCAGGCCACGCACGGCCAGCACGGCGCGCAGCAGCAGCGACTCCGGGATGCTCCCGAAGCCCAGCTCCCGCAGCCCCTCGGTCACGGACTCCAGGCTGAGCGAGCGCGAGCCCACGTACAGCGCGTTGAACACCTCTTCATCCGTGAGCGGGCGGCCCGCGGTGTTGAGGCGCTTGAAGATGATGCGGAGGACCTTCTCGTCCGCCGTGTCCACGACGTACGCGGGCACCTGGTACTCGCGGATGGCCTTGCCCAGACGGATGGCGGCGCGCAGGTGCTCCGGGTGCGCCTCACGGCCCGGGTAGCGGTTGAGCCAGTGGAGCAGCGACTCGCTGTCCAGCACCTCGTTCATCGGCAGCCAGTGCGGTGGCGGTGCCCCGGCCTCCGGAGGCGCGTGCAGCTCCTCCGTCTCCAGGTCGAAGTACAGGTGGAAGTCATCGCGTCCGGCCTCGTCGCCATAGGACGGATGCAGCAGCACGCCCGCGAGCGCAGTCACGCGCTGCTGTCCATCCACGGCCCACAGGCCCTGGCTGGTGGAGGGCGCGTCGATGCGCACGGGGCCGAAGCTGACATTGGCGGCGGGGGCTTCCCGGCGCCAGAACAACAGGGTCCCGATGGGATAGCCCCGGTACACGCTGTCCAGCAGGTCGCGCACGTCCTCCGCGGTCCACCGCAGGGGGCGCTGGAAGTCGGGGATGCGCACCTCGCCGCGCCGCACGCGGTCGAGCAGGTCCTCGATGCTGAACGACTTCGTCTCCGGGCGCCGCGTCAGGGGAGCGGGCATCGCGAGCCTCCTCCCCCAAGTCTGTAACCCGAAGCTCCCGAACCCGCCACCTACACCGTGGAGCCACGTCGCTTCGGCAGCAGCCCCACCAGTCCCAGCGCGACCAGGCCCGTCACGGCGGACAGCACGCGGCCACCCTGCCCCACCGCGTTGATGTCCAGCTGCAGGTCCAGCAAGGCGTTCGCCAGGTTCCAGCCCCAATGCAGCCCCACGGCGCCCCACAGTGAGCCCGTGCGGGCCACCGCCGCCGCGTACGCGAGCCCCGTGCAGAACAACATCAGCCACTCCAGCGGACCATTCCCCAACCGGTACACGTGCGTGAGCACGAACACGCCCGCGGACAGGGCCACGTAGCCCGCGCCCTGCCCCGCCACCGGCCACGCGCGGTACCAGAAGCCGCGCGCCACGATGTCCTCCGCCACGGAGGGAACGAACGTGGACACCGCCACGCCCAGCGCGGCCACCAGCAGCGTCGTGCCCATCAGCGGCTTCTCCAGGGGCTGCACGCGCATCACGCCCACCGCCACACCCACCAGCACGGACAGCGGCTTGAGCACCAGCATCACCGCCAGCGCCCGCGCGAGCGCGGAGCCACGCCACTCCAATGCATACGCATGAAAGCCATTGCGGTAGCCCAGCCACCGCCCTACGCCCCAGGCCACCGCGTGGAAGAGCAGCATCAGCGCCGCCGTCACCGCGAAGCTGCCCAGCACCCGGCCGCCAATCCCCTCCGGCGCTTCGTAGCAGGCGAACAGCACAGCGAACGCGAACGCGTAGCGCAGCGCGACGCCCGGAGGAGACGATGACTCGGAAGGTGCGTGGCTCATGAACAAGGCCCCCTCTTAACGCGGGAAATGTCCCCACCGCACAGCCAACCTTGAAGCCCCTGCCGTGGTGACTGGCGCCATCCTCCTGGTGACTGGAGTCACCGCCGGAGCGCCCGCCACCGCATCCTCATCCCTGGAAAATCCACGAGTTACGAGCGGCCCCGGGGCGGCATGCGCGCTGCAATGGGTGAGGGCAACGTCGCTGCTCAGACCCCAGGTGAAAACCATGATCGACCTCAAGGCCACGGCCCGCTCCTCCTCCCTGATGCGCCCCAACGCCGCGGAGTCCGCGCTCGTCAACCCGAAGGCACAGCTCTCCGCGGGGCCCGTGGCGGACGCCTCCCGGAGCATGCCCGCGCGGGGCTTCAGCCAGGTGGACTCGTTCGAGCCCGTGATCATCAACCGGCGGCAGCCGCTCGCGATGCCCGGGCTGGAGGGGGCGGCGGACATGCTCGGCGCCCCGGCCGCCTTCGCCCCCCGCGGGCTCCCCCCGCAGCTCCAGGACCTGGCGCCGGCCTCGGTCAACTTCGCCCCCCGCGGGCTCCCCCCGCAGCTCCAGGACCTGGCGCCGGCACCGGTCACCTTCGCCCCCCGGGGGCTCCCCCCGCAGCTCCAGGACCTGGCCCCGGCTCCGGCTCAGACCAAGGAGCCGGCTCCGGCTCCGCAGGCCTCCAACTCCGGCGTCCCGAGCGCCAATGACAAGCGCCCGGCCGGGGACAAGCGGTCCGCCGCGCAGATCGTCGACGACACGCCCGCGCTGAAGAACCTGGGCCGCCAGAAGGACATCAAGTTCGAGCAGCTGTGCAAGCAGACGGGCGTCGACCCCAAGCTGGACCTGAAGGACCCGAAGCAGAACGCCGACGGTGTCTACCGTCTGGCCAAGGTGCTGGAGTTCATCGACAGCGCCAAGGCCTCCACGGGCGACGACCGGTCGAAGAAGGTCCAGAACGGCAAGGGCGACGGCAACATCGAGGGCATCACCAAGGACGGCGACGCGCGCCACGGCACGGAGGCCGGCATGGTCAAGGACTTCGCCGAGAAGGGCTACTCCTTCCTGGGCGAGCACCAGCTGCCGACCACCAAGGACACCCACGTGAAGGCGGACGGCAGCAACAAGGACAACTTCCAGTGGGCCGCGGGCGAGGCGGGCAAGGCCCTCTGGTTCCTGCCGGGAGTCAGCAACGTCCTGACGGGCGTGGGCAACTCGGAGGGCGGCTTCAAGGGCGTCCTCGAGGGCGCCGCGAAGGGCTACGTCAACACCCTGAAGGGCGCCGCGGAGGGCGTCATCGGCTCCATCACGAAGGGCCGCGCCAACCCGGCCGGGATGATCTTCGGAGGCGTCATGGGCGCGCTGGGCAGCACCGAGGCCGCCCCGCAGCCGGTGAAGGACATCGCCAACCTGTTCTAGGGCAACGGCTCCGTCCGGTGCTTGCGCGCGGGGTTCTCCAACCCCACGCGGAACCACCGGTAGCCGTAGCCCTCCAGCGTGAGCCCGTGGCGCTGGCCGTCCACGGGCTCGGAGTGGTCCTCGCTCAGCACGTTGAACAGCGTGCACGGCGCCTCGCCGCCCGGATCCAGCTTCACCGTGCAGGGCCGGGCGGACAGGTTGTGCAGCACCACCAGCGCGTTGCCCTTCCATTCGTACCGGATGGCCAGCACGCCCTTGTTGCCCGTGCGCAGCACCTTCCACGCGCCCCACCCCAGCTCCGGGCACTCCTTGCGCGCGCGGATGATGCGCTCGGTCCAGTTGAGCTGCGAGGCCGGGTCGCGGCGCTGCTGCGCCACGTTCACCTGCCGGAAGCCGAACGGCCCCTCCGACACCAGGGGCTTCACCGGCGCCTCCGCCAGCGTGAAGCCGCCGTGCGGCTCCGGGCTCCACTGCATGGGCGTGCGCACCGACTGCCGCTCCACGAGTGACAGGTTCTCCCCCATGCCCAGCTCGTCGCCGTACCAGAGCACTGGAGTCCCCGGCAGTGAGAACATCAAACTGTAGGCCACCTCGATGCGGCGGCGGTCCCCGTCCAGCATCGACGCGAACCGGCGGCGCAGGCCCCGGTCATACAGCTGCATGCCCTTGTCCGGTCCCAGCGCCTCGAAGACCTCCAGCCGGTCCTCGTCCGACAGGCGCCCCAGGTCCAGCTCGTCGTGGTTGCGCAGGAAGTTCGCCCACTGCGCCGTGTGCGGCAGCTTGGGGGCTGACTTCAGCGCCTGCACCAGCGGCGTCACGTCCCCGCGCGTGAGCGCCAGGTAGAAGTTCTGGTTCGCCAGGAAGTTGAACACCATCTGCATGCGGTCGTTGTCGCCGAAGAACTCCACCACCTCGTGCATGGTGACGTTGGCTTCCGCGAGCAGGATGGCGTCCCCTTTGCGCCATGAGAGGAATTCGCGCATCTCCTCCAGCAGCTTGTAGGGGTTCTTCACGTCCGGGTTCTTCACGCCCTTCAGCTCGACGAGGAAGGGCACCGCGTCCACGCGGAAGCCGGACACGCCCAGCTCCAGCCAGTACCCCATCACCTTGAGGATCTGCTCGCGCACCTCCGGGTTCGCCACGTTGAGGTCGGGCTGGAAGTCGAAGAAGCGGTGGAAGTACCAGAGGCGCGCCTCCTTGTCGTACGTCCACGTGGAGGGCTGCACGCCCGGGAAGACCATGCCCTTGTTGGCGTCCTTGGGCTTCTTCTTCGCCCACACGTAGTAGTCGCGGAAGCGGCTGTCCGGGTCCTTGCGCGCGGCCTGGAACCACGGGTGCTGATCCGACGTGTGGTTCACCACCAGGTCGATGATGACGCGGATGCCGTGCAGCTTCGCCTCGTGGGTGAAGGCCACGAAGTCGCCCAGGTCCCCCAGGCGCGGATCCACGCCGTAGTAGTCGCTGATGTCGTAGCCGTTGTCGCGGTTGGGCGTGGGCTGGAAGGGCAAGAGCCACAGGCAGGTGATGCCCAGGCCCGCCAGGTAGTCCAGCTTGCGGCGCAGGCCCGTGAAGTCCCCCACGCCGTCGCCGTTGCCGTCCATGAACGTCTCGACGTCGAGGCAGTAGACGACCGCGTTCTTGTACCAGAGGTCTTCAATCATGCCGTTCCCTTTAGCCCTCCGTTCCCGGGCGGCATCCGGAGACTCCTGCGCGCCGTGAGGAACCCCACACCCGGGGGCAGACAGGCTTCGTTCAGCCAACACTCGCGTGAACACGGGCCTCGCGGGAGGGCAGCTCCGGCTCCAGGGTGGACGCATCCATGCCCCTCATCGGATTCCACGCGTCGCACGAACAGTTCCCGCCCAGCGAGCTCTTGCGCCTCAGTCAGAGGGCGGAAGGCGCGGGCTTCCAGGCCGCGCTCAACTCCGACCACTTCCACCCGTGGACGGAAGCGCAGGGGCAGAGCGGCTTCGCCTGGGCGTTCATGGGCGCGGCGCTCGCGACCACCGGGCTGTCCTTCGGCTCCGTCACGGCGCCGGGCCAGCGCTACCACCCGGCCATCGTCGCGCAGGCGCTGGGCACCCTGAACGAGATGTATCCCGGCCGGGCATGGATGGCGCTCGGCAGCGGCCAGTACCTCAACGAGGCCATCACCGGCACGGGCTGGCCCGCGAAGGACCTGCGCAACGCGCGCCTGAAGGAGTGCGTGGACATCATGCGCGCCCTCTTCCGGGGCGAGACGGTGACGCACCGGGGGCTCGTCACGGTGGAGGAGGCGAAGCTCTACACGCGCCCCAAGGACATGCCCCTGCTGGTGGGCGCGGCCGTGACGCCGAAGACGGCGAGCTGGGTGGGCAGCTGGGCGGACGGGCTCATCACCACCGCGAGGCCCCCGGAGGAGCTGCGCAAGGTGGTGGACGCCTTCCGCGAGGGCGGCGGCGAGGGCAAGCCGATGTTCCTCAAGGTGCAGCTGTCCTACGCGAAGGACGACGAGCTCGCGCGTGAAGGCGCGTACAACCAGTGGGCGTCCAACATCTTCGCCAACAGCGTGCTGACCGACCTGCGCTCCCCCGCGCAGCTCCAGGAGGCCGCGAACGTGGTGCAGCCGCACGACCTGGACGGCCCGCTGCGCGTCTCCAGCAGCCTTCAGCAGCACGTGGACTGGCTGGGCGAGGACCTGCGCCTGGGCTTCGACCGGCTGTACCTGCACAACGTCAACCGCGAGCAGGACGGCTTCATCGAGGCGTTCGGCGAGAAGGTGATTCCGGCCCTCACCCGCTGAAGCCGCTGGTTATGCTCGGGCGCATGTCCACCGAAGTGCTGTCCCGTCAGGCCCTCAACCGCGCCACGCTCGCGCGTCAGTTGCTGCTCACGCGCGAGAAGATGACCGTGCCGCGCGCCATCGAGCACCTGGTGGGGCTGCAAGCCCAGCTCGCGCGTCCGCCGTACCTGGCCCTCTGGTCGCGCCTCCAGGGCTTCCAGCGCGACACGCTCACGAAGCTGGCGCTGAAGCGGGAGCTGGCGCGCGGCACGATGATGCGCGGCACGCTGCACCTGATGACCGCGAAGGACTACCTGCGCTACCGCGGCCTCTTCCAGCCCCTGCTCAACGCGGCCATGCGCTCCGTGCTGAAGGAGCGCGCCGCGGCGTTGGATCTGCCCGCGCTGCTGGCCACCGCGAAGCCCTTCCTCCAGGAGCAGCCCCGCACCTTCGAGGAGGTGCGCGAGCACCTGATGAAGCACCATGTGGACGGCGATGAGCGGGCGATGGGCTTCGCTACGCGGATGGGATTGCCGCTCGTCCAGGTGCCCGAGGAGGGGCTGGAGTGGGGCTGGCCCGGAAACTCCGGTTTCACGCTGGCGGAGTCGTGGCTGGGAGAGAAGCTCTCCACGGACGATGACGCGTCACCGCTGGTGCTGCGTTACCTGGCCGCCTTCGGTCCCGCCACCGTGGCGGACATGCAGTCCTGGTCCGGCATCAAGCCGTTGAAGGACGCTTTCGAGAAGGTGCGCGGCAAGCTGGTGGAGTTCCGCGACGAGAAGAAGCGCGTCCTCTTTGATTTGCCCAAGGCCCCGCGCCCGCCGGAAGACACGCCCGCGCCGGTGCGCTTCCTGCCGGACTTCGACAACCTCATCCTCTCCCACGCGGACCGCACCCGCGTCGTGCCGGAGGAGCACCGCGAGAAGCTGTCCACGAAGAACCTGCGCGTGCTGAACGTGTTCCTCGTGGACGGGCGCACCGCTGGCGTCTGGACCACCGAGCGCACGAAGGGCACCGCGACGTTGGTGTGCAACGCCTTCGACCCGCTGAAGAAGCCCGTCCGCGACGCACTGGTGCAGGAGGGAGAGGACCTCCTGCGCTTCAGCGACCCGGACGCCGCGAAGGTGGCGGTGACGTTCGCCGCGAAGTAGCGCCGAAGGACCTCTCGACTCCTGACATGGCCCCGCCGGCTTGGCCGAGTTGTCGGACCCGGCGGTTATGACCGGGCTCTGCACGCCACACCGGAGTGCAGTCAAGAGGCGCGCGCGATGGGGAACCCCTGGTGGGCCTGGGTGCGAACAATGCGGGCTGGCGTCCTGCTGACGTGCCTGGCCCTTCTCTTCACCGGCTGCGCCTCGGTGCCTTCCGGGCATCGAAGCTCGCTGAGCTACACCTCCCGCACGGCCACGGACTCCCCCGGCGTGCGTGCGTCGAACACTGAGGCGCCGAGAGCATCCGCTCCGGCGTCGAGCGTTACGCCTCTCAAGACAACGCAGCCGTTGTACCGCCGCAAGGCCGAGCGCGAACTGGCGACGGGGGCAAGCCCCGTTCGTGCGGTGGCCATGGCGGACGCCGCCCGCTCCGACGACGTGCAACCGGATGCCTGGGAGCAGTTGCTGACGAACGCAGGAATGGAGGCACGAGACGAACGTCCGCTGGAAGGCGTGCTGACGCCCAAGCAAGCGGCGCGACTGATGGGAGTGCTTCTGGGCAAGCCCGTCACGTCGAGCACCTTCCCGCCTCGCATGGCCGCGAGCTTCATCCTCCGCGAGGTGATGGAGGGCGGCGAAGTCACACGGCAGGAGCTTTCGCGGCGGGTGGCGCGATTCTCCCGGGAACGGATCGCTGTGCTGCGACCCGACGGCTATCTCGCGTGGGCACTCACCGGGCGCACCCAGCAGAAGGTGGCAACGGTCGAATGGAAGGACGGTGCCTTCCTCGCGCATGGCTTCGAACTGGGCCGCTTCTACAGCGGCAAGGGCGGCGTCTTCCGGACCGTGGACGCGCAGCTCCAGGCTTCGGACTGGCGGCCTCTGGCGGACGTGTACGACGACGCGGACGTCATCAGCCGAACCCTGGATGGCGCCGAGGATGCCTTCGCGGAGCTGTACCACGCGCTGGGACAGTTGCTCTCGCGTCCCGTGGACAGCATCGCGGGCCTGAGCCACCTGCCAGCCGGCGTGGCGGCGCTCATCGCTTCATCGCCCGCGTACTGGGAGCGCTTCCAGTCCATGACCCGTGGTGAGCAGATCCGTGAAGTATCGCGGCTGACGACGGGGCTGCTCCTCACCGGGGGAGCGGCCTCGGCCACGACGCGGACGCTGAAGGGAATGGCGGTCGGCGCGGAAGTCTCGATGCCGGTGCTCTCGCTGTCGGCGGAGGGGGCGCTGGCACTGGAACGCGTCGCGGTACCAGCAGGGCGCGCGGCGGCGGCACTGAGCGGCGGGCCCGGGGCGGCCATCCTCCTCCAGCGCGCGAACACGACTGGCAGTGGCGCGGCTCCATCCAAGGGGCCCGGGCAGTGGGCGCCCACCAACGAGGCGATGTCTCCGCGTGCCCGACGCTACCAGGAGCAGATCACCGGACACACGGCGGATGAGGCGTATTGGGTCGGCGGCACGAGTACGAAGGCCGGAGGCGTCAAGTTCGATGGGTTCAGAGATGACGTGCTACTGGACGCCAAGGGGCCTGGCTACGCGGCGTTCTTCAATGAGGATCTCTCCCCCAAGAATTGGTTCATTTCTTCGGGCAAGGCCGACGAACTCGTGACCCAAGGGATGCGACAGGTCAGAGCCGTCCGTGGAATGGGAATTCGGATTGAATGGCACGTCGCTGAGAAGCATGCGGCAGACTCCATTCGGAAGTTGCTAGAGGGCAATAACGTCACGGGAATCACCGTCATCCCAACGCTGGTGCACCCGTTGAACCCTTGAGAGACACACGTCATGACGACCCTCGCTGATTCCAGGACCTATCCAGAGACCTACTACGCAGGTGCCTACTGGGGTCCGCGACGAGAGTCGCCCGAGGCATGTGCCCAGCATGCGGCGGCCTTTTTCAACCTGCTGGCCGCATGCGATCCCCTGCTGGCGCACTGGAACAAGATCCCCAAGCCGCGCGGCAAGGGACGCAAGACGCCCCTCATGCCTCCCGACCTGCCCACCCTGACCGAAGCGTTCCGTCGTGGTGTCAACCGTGAGCCGGGCGGACCCGCCTTCGAGCAATTGGGGCTGAGGGTCAGCGCATACAACGATGGCCCGCCTGGGGAAATGGTGTCCGTCAGCATGAACTGCGGAGCCTATGAGCAAAACAACAACGTCTGCGTCCTGTATCTCCCATCGAAAGGAGAGAGTGCGGAGCGCCTCATCACGGCCTCGATGCTGACGAAAGTGGCTCGCAGCATGGCGCTGGCCTGGGAACCCGATTGGGCGGTGGCCATGTCCGAGACGTATCGAGGGATGGACGGCAGGCAGGGCAAGGACGACCCGTGGCTCGGCTGGGTGACGTACCTCGCCCGTCACCGGGGCACGGTGCCGCCACTGCCCGCCCCCGTGCGCATCGAGCCGGTGGAAGACAAGGGCACGCTGATCATCCTGACCCCCGAACGCTTCACCGTGGCCAACCCCGAGCACATCGCGCTGGCTCGGCGGGTGCGCGAACTGCTGGCCCAGGCAGGGCTCATGCAAAGAGCTGGAGCAGGTCCTCTCGGGTGATGGCAGCAGCGCCCGAGGCTTCGCTGAGCGCGGCTTCGAACAGGGCTCGCTTCTTCTCCTGGAGGCCGAGAATCTTCTCCTCCACCGTGCCCTGGGACACGAGCCGGTAGACCATCACCGGCCGCTCCTGTCCGATGCGGTGGGCCCGGTCCGCGGCCTGTGCTTCCACCGCCGGGTTCCACCACGGGTCCATCAGGAACACGTGGTCCGCCGCCGTGAGGTTCAGGCCCGTGCCGCCGGCCTTCAGCGACATGAGCAGCACCGGCGCTCCGTCCTGCCCCTGGAAGCGCGACGTCACCTCGCCCCGGTTCGCCGTCGCTCCGTCCAGCCGCTCGAAGCCGATGCCCGCACCCTTGAGGCCCGGCTCGATGAGATCCAACAGCGACGTCCACTGGGAGAAGACCAGCGCCTTGTGGCCCTCCGACACCGCCGTCTCCAGCGCGTCCACCAGCGTCTGCACCTTGGAGGACGTCTTCGCGTGCTGCCCCGGCACCAGCGCCGAGTGGCAGGCCGCCTGCCGCAACCGCAGCAACGCCTCCAGCGCCTTGAGCACGCTGCCACCCTCGTTGAGCAGCGCCACCACCTCCGCTCGCGTCGCGGCCATCACCGCGTCGTAGACGGAGCGCTCGCGCTCATCCAACTGCACGTGCATCACGGAGTCGGTGCGCGGCGGCAACTCCGGCGCCACGTCCCGCTTGAGGCGGCGCAGGATGAACGGGCGGATGCGGCGGCGCAGGCCTTCCGCCGCGCCCGGCCTGCCGTCCGCGATGGGCTGCGCCGTCTTCTCCTCGAACTGGCGGCGGCCACCCAACAGGCCCGGGTTGGTGAAGTGCATCAGGCTCCACAGCTCGTCCAGGCGGTTCTCCAGCGGCGTGCCGCTGAGCGCGAGCCGCAGGTTCGCCTTGAGCCCGAACGCCGCGCGCGACACCTGGCTCTCCGGGTTCTTGATGGCCTGCGCCTCGTCCAGCACCACCGCCTCCCACGTGGGCGCGCCCAGCACCGCCGCGTCCAGGCGCAAGAGCGCGTACGTGGTGAGCGTGATGTCCGCCGCCGGGTCCAGCTTGCGGCCGGGACCGTGGTACACGCAGACCTTCAACGACGGCCGGAAGCGCTGCAACTCCGCCACCCAGTTGGGCAGCACGCTCGTGGGGCACACCACCAGCGACTTCGGCCCCAGGATGCAGATGGTCTGGAGCGTCTTTCCCAGACCCATGTCGTCCGCGAGGATGCCGCCCAGCCCCGCGCCCTTGAGGAACGACAGCCAGCTCACGCCCTGCTGCTGATACGCGCGCAGCGTGGCGTTGAGCTCCGCGGGCAGCACCGGCGGCGGCAGCTTCTCGAAGCCCTCCACCAGCGGGGCCAGCTTGTCCAACCCCGGAGGCGGCGGCTGGTCCAACGACTCGCACAGCTGCGTCAGCTCCGGCAGCGCGTGGTTCGCGACGCGGCCGTCCTCCTGGCGAGCGGCCAGCAGGTCCGCCACGCGCTGCCCGTTCTTGTCCAGCCACGCGCGCGGCAGCGGCGCCCAGCCGCCACCGTCCAGCGGCACCAACCCCAACCCCTCCGTCCACGCCCGCACCACCGCCGCCGCGTCCACCGTGCGCGCGCCGCCCTTGCCGCCCTCCACCTCGAACTCCAGCGCGAAGCGCACCTCCGGCACACCCGCGCCGGATGCGCCGCCCTCCACGCGCAGGGACGGCTTGAGGCGCATGTCCGGGCTGACGATGCCCGCCGCGTCGCCGCCCAGGTCACCCCGGAACTTCCGCAGCTTGTCCGCGAAGCGCATCATCTCCGGCCCCTGCACCGTCAGCCGGCGGCCGGGCACCAGGTTCAACTCGTCGCGCAGCTGGTGGAGCAGCTTCTGCTCCGCGGCCTCGTCACGCAGCGGCACCGCGCCGCGCAGGTACACCATGCGCCCGTTGTCGATGCGCACCGTCGGCGGCGCGCCGTACACCAGCGTGGGCAGCACCGACAGGCCCTGGGTGAGCTGGTTCAGCTCCAGGAGGATGCGCGGCTTCAGGTCGCGGTCCAGCGGCGGCAGGCGGCGGCTCCGCATGTCCACCGGCATGCGCCGCGCCAGCTCCGGCAATATCTTCGCGGACAACTCCCCCAGCTGCTCCGGCGAATACGTGCGCACGAGCGGCAGGTGCTGGAGCCACGCGCCCGTCATCGCCGTCTCGCCCAGGCGCACCAGGGACTCCGCCGTCAGCGCGACGCCGGGGCTCACCACCTCCGTGATGCGCGAATCCCTCGTGATGGTGATGACCCACTGCTGGCCCTTGTCCTCCACCTTCGCGCGCGGGGGCAGCACCTCACCGGACACCGCCACCGGCCGGCCATCCAGGAGCACGTTGCGCGCGGGCTCCAGGGCCCTCAGCAGCGCGTCCAGCTTCTCCGCGAGCAGCGGTCCCCGGGTGCGCCGCTCCAAGAGGCGCTCCATCACCAGGTCCACCTGCTCCACCTGCAACGTGACGCCGGCCTGGGGCTTCGCCAGGCGCCCGGTGAGGTCCTCCAGCGGCTCCTCCGTGCCGTCCGCGTGCGCGAGGACGCGGTGCAGCTGCAGCCCGCCCTCCACACGCGTGAAGCGGTACACCACGCGCGACCAGCGCTCCGACACCGCCTCCAGCGGCGCGTCCTGCTTCTCCGCCTTGTCCAGGGAGATGGCCGCCGCGACCACGTGCTCGCACGGGTCCACCGGGCTGGGGCAGTCGCACTCCCACGCCTCGTCGCCCGGGTAGAGGACGACGGTGAAGGCCACGGCCCGGCCCGCCACCTTCACGCGCAGCTCGACCTCCGAGCCCGTGCGCGACTGGAGCGCCACCGCGCCGTCCCGCGCGAGGCTGACGCCCTTGGACCAGAGTCCCGGCTTGGCTTCTTTCCGGACGGCTTCGAGGAGCTGGGTGTTCTCGGACATGGCAGGCGGCTTCCCTACGCCCCGCCACGCCCTTGCGCAACGTCGGATGCACCTCGGCTGACGGCCAGGCTACTCGTCGTCGTACGACGGCTCGAAAAGGTAGGTGAGCTTCACCATGAACTCGCGGCTGAACACCGGCAGGGGCGCGTGTCCGCCGTTGTACGGCTGGGCCACCCGGAAGTCGCTGCCCAGCAGGTTGTAGACACCCGCGCCAATCTCCAGGCCCTTCGTCCCCACGTTCTCCGCGCGCACGAAGAGGTTGAGCAGCAGCCGGGGCGACAGCGTCTGGACCTCCGACACGCCCTCCTCGTCCGGCGCCCCCACGGCGAAGCGCTGGCCCACCAGCACGGCGGTGGGGCTGACGGACAGCCACGGCAGCACCTTCGCCGTGCCCGCCAGCGTCACCTTGTGCGTGGGCAGGCCGGTGAAGGCCTTGGGCTGGCCGGGCACCAGGTAGTCCTCCACGTCGTTGCGCCCGCCCGGCCGGTAGAACGAATAGCCCGCCTGCACGCGGCCCCAAGAGCCGCGCAGCCGGTAGTCCAGCTCGATGCCCCGGCTGCCCAGGCGGCCCAGGTTGCGGTACGCCTCCGTCCCCGTGTCCGCGTCGTACGAGTAGATGATGGGGTCCGTCACGCCCACGTCGAAGGCGTTGGCGCTCAAGCTCTGGCCCTCGCCCATGCGCACGGTGGCCTCCAACTCGTACACCGTGGTGCGCTCCGGCCGGACGTCGTCGCCCAGGGAGATGTTCTCGATGCCCGGCGCGCGGAAGGCGCGGCTGTAGAGCGCCTTGCCGCTCACCGGCCCAAAGGACTTGAGCAGCACCAGGCGCGGCACGAACGAGCTGCCAAAGGCGCTGTGGTCCTCGAAGCGCGCGCCCGCCACCACCGTGGCGATGGGGTTGTCCGAGTACACCTCCATGAAGGCCGCGACGTTGCGGTAGGAGACGACGTCCTCGTCGCCGTTGAAGGGCTCCTGCAGGCCGATGCCCGCGGGGCCCCGGAGCTGCCCCTGGTCGAACGCCAGGTCCACGCCGCCCGTGAGCTGGAGGAAGTCGAACGCCGCCCAGCGCGCCAGGGCCCGGCCCCGCAGGCGCCGGTAGCGCTTGTCGTAGAAGAAGTCCGACGACTCGTCGGAGTCCCGGTAGGACTCGCCCAGCGTGAGGTTCAGCCGGGGGATGATTTCAATCCGGTCCGTGGGCCGGAAGCGGTCGCTCAGCTCGGCATGGAACGACTCGAAGTCGGTGTTCGCGGGCGCGGGCAGCACCTCGTCCACGGAGACCACCGACGTGGTGTCCTGGCGCTGGTACAGGATGCTCAGCTGGAGGTCCCGGTAGCCCACGCCCGCCTGCACCACCGTGGGGTCCAGCTGCGACGCGCCGTTCATGCTCGCGGAGCCGCCATAGAAGTCGTCGAACACGGCGTCGCTGCGCTGCCCCTGCCCCAGCGACGCGGAGGCGAACGCGCTCAGTCCCGGCACGCTCTCGAAGACCTTGCGGCCGGACAGCGTGAGGCTGCGGCGGCCCAGGCCGTGCGAAAGCTGCCCGTACGTGCCCACCGCCAGCGCGTCCGTGCTGCCCTGGATGCCCCGGGTGATGACGTTGATGACGGCCAGCTCCGCGTTGCCGCCGTAGATGACGGAGCCGGGGCCACGCACGACCTCGATGCGTTCGATCAGCTCCACCGGGAACTCGTGCCCCAGCTGCATCGTGGAGTAGAGCTGCTCGTTCATCTCCTTGCCGTCGATGATGAGCAGCACCTTGCCTTCCTGGCCCCACAGGCCCCGGAAGCCCGGTCCCACCGTGCCCTGCACGTCCACGCCGAAGAAGAAGCCGGGCACCTGCAACAGCACGTCCATCAGGTCCCGCGCACCGGAGGCGCGAATCTCGTCCGCGGTGATGGCCGTCACCACTGCCGGCGAGTCATGCAGCTTCGTGATGGCGAACGACGCCACCTGGCTGTGCACCTCCGGCTCCTCCTCCAGCTGGGCCTCGCGCTGCTCCTGGGCGGAGGGCATCTCCGGCGCCCCTGGATCCAGGGTGGGCTCCGGCGCCGTCTGCGCGAAGCCCGTGCCCGAGCCCAGCAACGCAAGCCATACACACACACGACGCCCGTGCCTGGTGAAACCCATACGAAACAACCTTCTCGAAGTTGGGGGGTAGGTTCTGGGACTGCGCGTACTGCATCGAATGCGGGCGTAAGCCTTGTTTCACTTCACTTCACTTCACGCGCACGCGGGTGCTGCGGCCCGGTTCGACGTCCACCGTCATGCGCCGCTTCACCTCGCCGTTCACGCGGACCTCCACCTTCGCGGGGCCGGAAGGCAGGGCCTGCGCGGAGATGGGCGGAAAGCCATACGGCCGGCCGTTGATCCACACCTCGCCGTAGAGCCCTGGCGACGTCACCTCCAGGTCGCCCCGCTGCGCCACCGCGGCCTTCGCCACGGAGGGCTCCGGCGGCTTCGAGGGCTCCGGGTCGCGCGGGGACGCCACGGTTCCATCCGCCGCCGGGGGCGAGGCCGGGGCGACGGCCGCCACCGGCGTCACGGCCGGCTTCGGCGCGGACGGCGTCAACTCCGCGGAGAGGTCGCGGTTGAGCGAGCGCACCGAGTCCGCGTCCACCTCCACCGTCTCCTCGTACAGGCGGCGGTCGCCCTGCGCGAGCACCACGCGGTGCGCGCCCGCGGACACCGGAAGCCGCGCCGGCGTCAGGTCCACCGCCCTGCCATCCACCATCACCACCAGCCCCGGCGGCGTGGACGTCACCAGCAGGAGCCCGCCCCTCGCCTCTTCCTGCGCGGCGGCCGGAGTGGCCTGCTGCTCGCGGGCGGCCCGCGCGGCGGCGAGCTTCGCGGCGCGGGTGCGCGGCGGCGCGCGGCCAGGCGCCGGCTCACGCGGCGTGGGCGCATGCACGGTCCGCGTCTGCTCGCGCGAGCGCAGGTCGGTGGCGATGCCCAACAGCCGCGTCAGGTCGCTGTCCCTGTCATCCGGGCGCAGCTTGAGCGCCTCCGTGAACTGCTCGACCGCGCGCTCGTAGTCGCGGTCCTCCAGCGCGGCCAGGCCCGACGCGCGCAGCGCCCGCACCAGCCCCGCGTTCGAGTCCTCCTTGGGCGGGGCCACGGCCGCCACGGTCCGAGGCAGGGCCACGGCGGGCGTGGGTTCCGGAGGCCGCGCGGCCACGGGCTCGGGCGGCGCGGCCTTGCGCGAGCGGACCACCAGGTACGCCCCGGCGTTCACGGCCACGGTGCCCAGCAGGATGACGGCGACCCAGGTCTTCTGATTCTTCACGTTCAAAGTCCCACTTCCCACGACGACACGGTGCGCCCGCCCTTCACGCGATGAACAGCCAGAACACCGCGCTGCCCACCAGCGCGACACCCGCCGCCGCGGCCAGCCACCAGGGGAACGCCCCGGCCGCGGCCGCCTGCTCCGGCGGCGGGATGACGCCCGTGGTGGAGCCCGTCCCGGTGCTCCGGGGCAGCATGCCCGTGGGCACCAGCGCGCTCGGCTCGCGCAGGTCCACCGCGTGCTCCGGCGGCGCGAAGGGCGACGGGCCGGAGATACCGCTGGGCATGCGCGTGGAGCCCATGCCCGAAGCGTCCGCGGACGCCCCCGGCGACGAGCCCGGCATGGACCCCGGCACCGCCAGCGCCGTGGACACGCGGCCGGAGGCATCCGGAGGAAAGAGCGTGGCCATCAGCGCCGCCAGCTCCCGGCCGCCGGACGTCCAGTGCTGCGCCGTGCGGTAGCGCTCCAGGTCGTCGTGCAGCTCGCGCGCGGTCTGGTAGCGCTGCGCGGGGTCCTTCGCCAGGCACTTGAGCAGGATGCGCTCCAGGTCCGGCGGGAAGCCCGGGGCCACGTGCGACGGCGGCGGCACGTCCCCCGCCGACGCGGCCATGATGGTGGCCTCCATCGTGTCGCGCTTGAACAGCCGGCGCCCCGTGGACGCCTCGTAGAGCACGATGCCCAGCGAATACAGGTCCGAGCGGTGATCCAGCTCCCGGTTGGTGATCTGCTCCGGGGACATGTACGCGTACTTGCCCTTCACCACCCCGGCCACCGTGCGCTCCAGGTTCACGGAGCTCTTCACGATGCCGAAGTCCGCCAGCTTCACGATGCCGTCACGCGACACCAGCACGTTGCCCGGCGTGATGTCCCGGTGCACCAGCTTTAGCGGCGTCCCGTCCGACAGCGTCTTCGCGTGCGCGTACGAGAGCGCGTCCGACATGGCCAGGCCCACGTCCACCGTCACCCGGGGCCCCAGCGGAATGTTCGCCGCCCCCGCGTGCCGCATGATGCGGTCCAGCGACTGGCCCTGGATCCACTCCATCGCCAGGTAGTACTGACCGTCGATCTTCCCGAAGTCGAACACCTGCACGATGTTCGGGTGCGTGAGCAGCGCCGCCACCTTCGCCTCGTCCGCGAACATCCGCGCGAAGGGCTCCAGGTTCGCGTACTCCGGCAGGATGCGCTTGATGACGCACGCCTTGGAGAAGCCGTCCGGACCGTCGATGGTCGCCAGGAACAGGTGCGCCATCCCGCCCGTGGCGAGCCGCTGCACCATTCGGTACTTCCCGAAGAGGATGTTCACCCCGGGTGCGGCCGGCGAAGGCGTCGCGGTATCAACCCTGTCCAAATTGTACTCCCGGGACGGAACTCGCAATTCCCGGAAGATACCTATGCCGAGACCTCCCCACAAGTTTCGCACAACGTGTCAACAGGTTTTACGGTGAATACACTTTAACAACGTGATGGATCGCTGACACCCGAGGCGTCCGGCATATCCTCCCGGTCCTCCCGCATGGCGACCTCCCCTTCCAACGCCCCGTCCCCGCTGGCCGCTCCCCGTCCGCTGTCCGCCCGGGACATCCGCACCCTGGGGCTGGCGGCGCTGGGGGGCGCGCTGGAGTTCTATGACTTCATCATCTTCGTGTTCTTCACGGCGGTGATGGGGAAGCTGTTCTTCCCTCCGGAGACGGCGGACTGGCTGCGGCAGTTGCAGACGTTCGGGCTGTTCGCGGCGGGCTACCTGGCGCGGCCGTTGGGCGGCATCGTGATGGCGCACTTCGGGGACCGGACCGGGCGCAAGCGGATGTTCACGTTGAGCGTCTTCCTGATGTCGGTGCCCACGCTGTGCATGGGCCTGTTGCCCACGTTCGCCACGGCCGGGTACGCGGCGCCGCTCTTGCTGCTCACGCTGCGGCTGTTGCAGGGGGCGGCGGTGGGCGGCGAGGTGCCGGGCGCGTGGGTGTTCGTCTCCGAGCACGTGCCGGAGCGCCGCGTGGGCCTGGCGTGCGGGACGCTCACCTCCGGGCTCACGCTGGGCATCCTGTTGGGCTCGCTGGTGGCCACGGCGGTCAACACCGCCTTCACGCCGGAGCAGGTGCTGGCGTACGGCTGGCGCGTGCCCTTCGTGGTGGGCGGCGTGTTCGGCTTCTTCGCCGTGTTCCTGCGCCGCTGGCTCCAGGAGACGCCCGTCTTCGAGGAGATGCGCCAGAAGAAGGCGCTGGTGCGCGAGCTGCCGCTCAAGGCCGCGCTCCGGGGCCACGCGCCCGCCGTCGTGGTGTCCATGCTGTTCACCTGGGTGCTCACCGCGGGCATCGTGGTGGTCATCCTGATGACGCCCACGCTGATGCAGCAGCTGCACGGCATCCCGCCCGCGAAGGCGCTGGCGGCCAACAGCGTGGCCACGCTCACGCTCACGGTGGGCTGCATCTGCTACGGGCTGCTCGCGGACCGGCTGGGACCCACGCGGGCCATGGCCATCGGCTCGGGGATGCTGCTCGTCGCCGCGCAGGTGTTCTACCGGGGCGTGGCGAGCGCGCCGGAGCACCTGGTGCCGCTCTACGCGGGCGTGGGGTTCTGCGTGGGCGTGGCCGGCGTGGTGCCCGCGGTGATGGTGCAGGCCTTCCCCCCGGCGGTGCGCTTCTCCGGCCTGTCGTTCTCCTACAACGTGGCGTACGCGCTGTTCGGCGGCCTCACGCCGCTCGCCGTGACGCTGGCCCTGAAGGAGAACCCGCTCGCGCCCGCGCACTACGTCTCCGCGGTGTGCGCGGTGGGGCTCGTGGTGTCGTTGCTGCTCTTCCGGGGCTTCACCGCCCGTGCCAGCGCCCCGGACGAGCAGCCCGCGCCGTCGCGCTGACGCCCGTCCGCCCACCTGGCGGCCAGGGGTGTTGACGTATAGCCGACAGATGGGACGCGCGAGTTCACGAAGCCAACCCCGTCCGGGGCGCGTCGGCTATGCGGAGGGAACAGCGGAGGGGACTTTGGACATGCCCTGTTCCCCTCCCGTGCGCACCTTGTCCCGGCGCGTGTTTCCGGAAGGCGGAAGCTCCGCGCATTGACCCTCTCCGATGGAACCCGGCATGCCCAGCAAGCCCCCGCTCTTCCAGAGCGGCATCCCCAGCCTCGACGCCATTCTCGGAGGCGGCATCCCCCCACGCCAGTCCTTCATCGTCACCGGGACGCCCGGGTCGGGGAAGACGGTGCTGTGCAGCCAGATCGCCTTCGCGGCCGCGGCGCGCGGCGTTCCCGTGGTGGTGGCCACCGTCACCTCGGAGCCCCACGACAAGCTGATGGAGGCCCTGTCCGGCTTCTCCTTCTTCCAGCCGGAGGTGCTGGGCGAGAAGTTCTTCCTCATCAGCGCCTACTCGGCGCTCAAGCGGGGCGCGAAGGAGGCCCGGGAGCTGCTGCTGCAGACGGTGCGCGAGCGCGGCGCGGCGATGCTCTTCATCGACGGGCTGCGCTCCATCCGCGACCTATGGCAGGACGAAGCGCGGCTGCGCGAGTTCCTCTACGAGCTGGGCATTGGCCTGGCCGCCAGCAACTGCATTGGCCTGTTCACCACGGAGTATCCGCTGGAGCGGCTGATGGCGCTGCCGGAGGCCACCACGGTGGACGGCATCCTGTCGCTGTCCGTCCAGCCCCATGGCTCCCGCCGGGTGCGCCGGGTGGAGGTAGTGAAGCTGCGAGGCCGGCCCCACCTGTCCGGTGAGCACACCATGCTCATGCGCGAGAGCGGCGTGGAGTTCATCCCGCGCCTGGAGGCCGTTCCCCTGGAGCTCCGGGACGAACCGCCCACGCTCAAGCGCATGGGCTTCGGCCTGCCGGAGATGGACGCGCTGATGCAGGGGGGGCTTCCGGAGCTCAGCACCACGATGCTCGCGGGGAGCATGGGCATTGGCAAGACGCTGGTGGCCATGCACTTCGCCGCGGCTGGCGCGCGCCAGGGCCAGAAGGCGCTCTACATCTCCTTCTTCGATGCTCCGGCCATGCTCCGGGCCCGCGCCCTGCGCGTGGGGCTGGACGTGGCCCCCCTCCTGGACGATGGCCGGCTGACGCTGCGCCACCTGCCGCCCATGGAGCTGGAGGCGGACGCGATCGTCCGGGACCTGTTGGAGCAGGTGGACGCGCTCGGCGTCCAGCGGCTGGTGCTGGACGGGCTCACGGAGCTGGAGCTGTCCATCCTGGACCCCTCCCGGCGGCGCACCTTCCTGGCGGCGCTCGCGATGCGGCTGCGCATGCGGGGGGTCACCAGCTTGTTCACCCGCGAGGTGTCGAAGATCGTCGGCACGGAGCTGGACTTCAACGACGCGCCCGTCGCAAGCCTGGGAGAGAACCTGCTGCTCCTGCGCTACGTGGAGCTACACGGCCAGATGCACCGCCTGCTGTCCGTGCTCAAGATGCGCGACAGCGAATACACCGCGGACCTGCGCGAGTTCCAGATCAACAACACGGGACTGAAGGTGCTCGCCCCGCTGCGCTCCGCCATGGGCCTGCTCACCGGACAGGCCCGGCCGCTGGGCACCACCATTGGAGGAGTGGGTGAATGAGCCTGGTCCTCATCGCGGAGGATGAAGAGGCGCTCCTGGAGGTCTTCTCCGAGGTGGTGGAGGACCTGGGCCACCGCGTGGTGCGCGCGCACAACGGCGAAGAGGCGCTGCTGCTCGCCCGCACGGAGACGCCGGACCTGGTGGTCAGCGACCACATGATGCCGCGCAGGACGGGCATGCAGCTGCTGCACGCCATGCGCTCCGAGCCCACCCTGTCGGACGTGCCCTTCCTGCTCCTGAGCGCCGCGCGTCCGCAGGGGCGTGAAGCCGCCCAGACCTTCCTCGCGAAGCCGGTGGACCTGTCCACCTTCGAGCAGGCGGTGAGCAGCGCGCTCCAGAACCATCAGGCCGCCCGCCAGGAAGGGCCCCCCGCCGCGCGCGAGGCCCCCAACGCGCTGAGCCTGGCCCGCGAGGAGATGCTCAACTGGGTGGCGCACGAGCTGAAGACACCAATCAGCTCCGCGAGGCTCAACACGCAGCTGCTCCTGCGCAAGGTGCAGAAGCGAGGCATCGACGACGAGCGCCGCTCCGCGGAGGCCGTCCTGCGCCAGTTGGACCGGATGAACGGGCTGGTGACGTCCATCCTGGACGCCTCCCGGCTGGCGGACGGGAAGCTGGAGCTGAAGCTGGCGTCCACGGAGCTGACGCCCTTCCTCCAGGAACTCGTCCAGGAGTGGCGCGAGCTGCAACCCGAGATGGACTTCTCCCTGCACGCCCTGGATCCGGTGGAGTCGCTGATGCTGGACACGGAGCGGCTGCGCCAGGTGCTCAACAACCTGCTGTCCAACGCGGTGAAGTACAGCGGCACGTCGCGCCACGTCGAGCTGGGCGTGACGCTCAACCCGGGCCTCGTCCTCGTCCACGTCCGCGACTGGGGCGTGGGCATTCCCGCCAACGCCCTGCCCCACGTCTTCGACCGCTTCCAGCGCGCGGACGAGGACCGCGGGCGCGGCCACGGCCTGGGCCTCTTCATCGCCGCGGCCCTCGCGAAGCTGCACGGCGGCTCGCTCTCCGTCCGCTCCACCCTGGGTGAAGGCTCCACCTTCACCTTGCGCCTGCCCCGGAGGAACTGAAG
This sequence comes from Corallococcus sp. AB045, assembly GCF_003668895.1. Taxonomy (NCBI): domain Bacteria; kingdom Pseudomonadati; phylum Myxococcota; class Myxococcia; order Myxococcales; family Myxococcaceae; genus Corallococcus; species Corallococcus sp. AB045. Next base: position 21,302 of record NZ_RAWN01000064.1, on the reverse strand, counting down.
CAGCACTGCACGTTTCCGCCGGAACTCCATCTAAACCAACCAGCTTGGAAGTCCGTGAACACCCGGCGCTCTCGGTGAATTAGAAAGCGAGTGTGTCCACGCCTCCTCCGTCCCGTCTGTCCTCGCTGCGCGTGATGAAGCACCGCGACTTCGCCCTGCTGTGGAGCGGAGCGGCGCTGTCCAACATCGGCACGTGGATGGAGGTGCTGGCGCTGGGCGTGTACGTGACGAAGGTCACGGGCCGGGCGGAGTGGACGGGGGGCGTGGCGGCGCTGACGTTCCTGCCGGCCATCGTGCTGTCGCCGTTGGGAGGCGCGCTGGGAGACCGGTTCGACCGGCGCCGGGCGGTGGGCCTGGGGGCGCTGGTGCAGATGGTGCTCGCGGGCACGTTGGCGGCGCTGGCCTTCAGCGGAAGGCTGACCGTGCAGTGGGTGGCGGTCATCTCCTTCCTCAACGGCTGCGCGGTGACGCTCTTCACGCCCGCGTACTCCGCGATGATCGCCGTGTCGGTGCCGAAGGAGGACCTGCACAGCGCGCTCAGCCTCAACGCCGCGCAGAACAACCTGGGCCGCATCTGCGGGCCCGCGCTGGGGGCGCTCGTCATCGCGCACGCGGACGTGGCCTGGGCGCTGCTCCTCAACACGCTGTCCTTTGGCGCGGTGGTGCTGTCGCTCACGCAGGTGCGGGCCACGGCCGCGGGGAAGACGGCGGACTTCGGCGGGTTGTGGGCGGGCATCCGGCAGGGCTTCCGGGTGGCGCTCGCGGACGAGGCCCTGGTGGTGGCGCTGGGTGGCACGCTGGCCATCGCGGTGTGCATCGCGCCCTTCACGGCGCTGGCGCCGGTGATGGCCATCCAGGTGTTCCAGCTGGACGCGGGCGCGACATCGGTGCTCGTCACGGCGCAGGGCGTGGGCTCGCTCCTGGCGGCGCTGAGCGCGGGGGCGCTCGCGGACCGGTTTGGCAAGGGGCGGCTGCTGGAAGTGGGCCTGCTGCTGATTGGCCCCACGGCGGCGGCGTACTGGCTGTCACCGTCGCTGGCGGTCGCGGCGGTCGCGGTGATGGCGCTGGGCGCGCTGTACATGCTGACGCTCACGGGGCTGTCCGCGCTGTGTCTGGCGCGCGTGTCCAACGAGCTCCAGGCGCGCATCGCCAGCCTGAGCGCGATGCTGCTCTTCGTGGGCTTCACGTTGGGCGTGTGGTTGCAGGGCGCGCTGGGGGACCGCTGGGGCATCCGGTGGGTCACCGCGAGCGCGGCCCTGGGGTTCTTCGTCCTCGCCGTGCTGTTGCGCGCCCTGCGCTCGCGCGGCTTCGCCGCCTTCGAAGTGTAACGGAGCCATTCCGATGACGACGTCCTCGCCGGCCACGCCGGGGAAGAAGCGCGCCCCGCTGCCCCTCGTCTCCCGCGCGCAGGCGCTCCCGCTGTCCTTCATGCAGCAGCGCCTGTGGTTCCTGGCGCAGTTGGAGGGCACGAGCGCCACGTACAACGTCTACTTCTTCGTGCGGCTGAAGGGGGAGCTGGACGCGGGCGCGCTGGAGCGGGCGCTCCAGGCCGTGGTGGCCCGGCATGAATCGCTGCGCACCACGTTCGCCGCCGTGGACGGACAGCCGGTGCAGCGCATCGCTCCGGCGCTGGATGTGCCCCTGCGCGGGGTGGACCTGTCCACGCACGGGGATGCGCGTGAGCGCGCCCTTCGCGACTGCGCGGAGGCGGAGGCCCGTGGGCCGTTCGACCTGGAGCGCGGGCCGCTGGTGCGGACCACGCTGGCGCGGCTCGCTCCGGACGAGCACGCGCTGCTCTTCGTCACGCACCACATCGTCTGCGACGCGGTGTCGCTGGGGTGGATGGCGAACGAGCTGAGCGCGCTCTACACCGCCTTCACGCGGAACGAGCCGCCCCGCCTGCCGGAGCTGCCGGCGCAGTATGCGGACTTCGCGCATTGGCAGCGCCAGGCGCTCACGGGCGACTTCCTGGAGGCCGAGCGCGCGTGGTGGAAGGAGCGGCTTTCGGGGGCGCCGCCCGCGCTGGAGCTGCCCACGGACCGGCCCCGCCCGCCGCGCCAGACGTCGCGGGGCGCGGTGTACCGCCTGCCCATGTCTCCGGCGCTGGCCACGGGCATCCGCGAGCTGAGCCGCAAGGCGGCCGTCACGCCGTACATGGCGCTGCTGGCGGCGTTCCAGGTGCTGCTGCTGCGCTACAGCGGGCAGGAGGACCTGGTGGTGGGCACGCCCGTGGCGGGGCGCGGCCGTCGCGAGGTGGAGCGGCTCATCGGCTTCTTCGCCAACACGCTGGCGCTGCGGCTGGACGCCTCTGGCGACCCGACGTTCCTCGCGCTGCTCGCCCGCGTGCGCGACGTGTGCATGGGCGCGTACGCGCATCCGGACATGCCCTTCGAACAGCTGGTGGACCTGCTGGTGCCCCAGCGCGACCCCAGCCGCTCGCCGCTGTTCCAGGCGATGTTCGTGCACGTGAACTCGCCGTGGGCCGCGCTCAAGTGGCCCGGCCTCACCGTGACGGAGGTGGACTTCGAGCCCGGCGTCGCGCGCTTCGACGTCACCCTCTTCCTCTACGAGGACCCCGGCGGCATGGAGGCCCGCTGGGAGTACAACGCGGACCTCTTCGACGAGGCGACGGTGGCGCGCATGGCCGCGCACTACGCGCGCCTGCTGGAGGGCGCCGTCGCCCGGCCGGAGTCTGCCGTCTCCGAGCTCCCCCTGCTGACGCCGCGCGAGCGGGAGCGCGCGGTGGTGGACTGGAACGACACCTTCGCGGAGGTGCCGGTGCGCTCCGGCGTGCACGCCCTCTTCGAGGACAGCGTGCGCAGGAGCCCGGACGCGGTGGCGGTGCGCTTTGGAGACGCGCACCTGACGTACGCGGAGCTGGAGGCCCGGGCGAACCGCGTGGCCCATGCGCTGCGGGCGCGCGGCGTGACGCCGGACACGGCGGTGGGGCTGTGCGTGGACCGCTCGCTGGAGCTGGCGGTGGGCGTGCTGGGCATCCTCAAGTCGGGGGCGGCCTACTGCCCGTTGGATCCGGCCTATCCGCCGGAGCGGCTGGCGCTGATGCTCCAGACGTCTCGCGCGAAGGTGCTCGTCACCCGGCGCTCGCTGGCGTCCGGCCTACCGGAGGACGGCGTGGAGCGGCTGTTCCTGGAGGACGACCCTGGCACACCCGCGACAGCGCCCGTGCCAGTGGGAGGGCCGGACACGCTGGCCTACGTCATCTTCACGTCCGGCTCCACGGGCGTGCCCAAGGGCGTGGCGATGCCGCACCGCCCGCTGCTCAACCTCATCCAGTGGCAGGTGCGCCGCTCCGCCGCGCCCCGGGGACGCACGCTCCAGTTCTCCGCGCTGAGCTTCGACGTCTGCTTCCAGGAGATGCTGCCCACCTTCGCCGCGGGCGGAGAGCTGGTGCTCATGCCGGAGGACACGCGGCGCGACGGCCGGGCCCTGCTCACGCTGATGCGCGCCCACGGCGTGGAGCGCATCTTCCTGCCCTTCGTGGCGCTCCAGCACCTGGCGGAGGTGGCGGACGCGGAAGGGCTCGTGCCCACGACGCTGCGGGAGATCAACACCGCCGGCGAGCAACTGCGGATGACCCCCGCGCTGCGCAGGCTGCTCCACGCGCTGGACGGGTGCGTGCTGGACAACCACTACGGCCCCACGGAGACGCATGCGGCCACCGCGCACGTGCTGAAGGGGAACCCGGATGCGTGGCCGGACCTGCCGCCCATTGGCCGCACCATCACCAACGCGCGGACGTACCTGCTGGACACGCGCGGCGAGCCGGTGCCGGTGGGCGTCGCGGGCGAGCTGTACATCGGCGGCGCGGGACTGGCGCGAGGCTACCTGCACCGGCCGGACCTGACGGCGGAGCGCTTCGTGCCGGATCCGCTGAGCCCGCACCCGGGCGCGCGGATGTACCGCGCCGGTGACTTCGCCAGGTATCTGCCGGACGGCACGCTGGAGTTCCTGGGCCGGCGCGACGCGCAGGTGAAGTTGCGCGGCTACCGCATCGAGCTGCCGGAGGTGGAGGCGGCGGTGGCGAAGCTGCCGGGCGTGAAGGACGTGGCGGTGGTGGCCCGCGAGGACGCGGCCCGGGGCAAGCACCTGGTGGCCTACGTGGTGACACAGCCAGGGGCGGCCGTGGATGCCAGCGAGCTCAAGGCGGCGCTGCGCGAGCGGCTGCCGGAGTACATGGTGCCCGCAGCCTTCGTGCTGCTGGATGCGTTCCCGCTCACGCCCAGCGGCAAGCTGGACCGCCGCGCCCTGCCGGCCCCGGACGACGACGCGGAAGCAGCTCGGGACTTCGTGGCCCCGCGCACGCCGCTGGAGACGGAGGTGGCGGCCGTCTTCGCCTCGCTGCTGCAACTGTCTCGCGTGGGCGTGCACGGCCATTTCTTCGAGCTCGGTGGGCACTCTCTCCTGGCGACGCAGGTGACGTCTCGGCTGCGCGACCGGCTCCAGGTGGACCTGCCCGTGCGCGCGCTGTTCGCCTTCCCCACCGTGGAGGAATTGGCGGAGCATCTGGCCTCGCTGAAGCCGGAGGCCGGCCAGGGCGCGGAGCCGCCGCTCGTGCCGCGCCCACCTGGAGAGACGCCCCTGTCCTTCGCGCAGGCGCGCCTGTGGTTCCTCACCCGGATGGATCCGGACGGGTTCTCGTACAACCTGCCCTGGTTCACGCGCTGGACGGGCCCTCTGGACGCGGACGCGTTGGAGCGCGGCCTCCAGCGTCTGGTCCAGCGGCACGAGGCGCTGCGCACGACCTTCGTGGAGCACCAGGGCCAGCCGGTGCAGCGCATTGCCTCGGTGCTGGATGTGCCCTTGCTCCGCGAGCAGGTGTCTTCGCCGGACGCGCTCACGCGTCGGGCGGAGGCAGAGGTGCGCCGTCCCTTCGACCTCGCCGAAGGCCCCCTGCTGCGCGCGACGCTGGTGCGCGTGGGTGACGGGGACCATGCCCTGCTCATCACGCTGCACCACATCATCTGCGACGGTTGGTCGCTGGGCGTGATGGAGCGCGAGCTGACGGCGCTCTACCGCGAGGAGACGGGTGGATCCTCGGCGGAGCTGCCCGCGATGCCGCTCCAGCCCGCGGACTTCGCTCGCTGGCAGCGCCTGTCGTGGGTGGGCGCGACGGTGGATGAGCGGCTCGGATGGTGGAAGGCCCGGCTCCAGGATGCGCCTCCCGCCCTGATGCTGCCCACGGACCTTCCTCGTCCGGCGGTGCAGACCTTCGAGGGCGCGCACCTGGCATGGAAGGCCTCGCCCGCGCTGTCTCGGGCCGTGGAGGCCCTGGGCCAGCGCCACGGCGTGACACCCTTCATGTTGCTGCTTGCGGGATTCCACGCCCTGCTCTCCCGCTACAGCGGGCAGGACGACCTCGTCATCGGAGCGCCGCTCGCGGGCCGTCAGCGGCAGGAGCTGGAAGGCCTGGTCGGCTTCTTCATCAACACGGTGCCTTTGCGGATCACCGCGACCCGGGACACGAGCTTCCACGACCTGGTGGGGCTCGCGCGCGACGTCACGTTGGAGTCCTTCGTCCACCAGGACCTGCCCTTCGAGCAGTTGGTGAACGCGCTCCAGCCCGAGCGCGACTCCAGCCGCGCGCCGCTGTTCCAGGTGATGTTCGTCCTGCAGAACGCCGGAGGCGCTCCGGCGCGGGCGCTGCCGGACCTGGCCGTGGAGCCGCTGGACGTGGAGACAGGGATGTCGAAGTTCGACCTCACCCTCTTCGCGCAGGAGGCCCAGGAGGGCCTGGGCTTCCTCTGGGAGTACAACACCGCCCTCTTCGAGGAGGCGACGGTGGCGCGCATGGCCGCGCACTACACGCGCCTGCTGGAGGCCGCCGTCTCCGACTTCGAGCGGCCCCTCTCCCGCATCTCGCTGCTCTCCAAGGAGGAGCGTCAGCAGCTGCTGGTGTCCTGGAACGACACCCAAGCCGACTATCCACGCGATGCGTCCCTGCCCTCCCTCTTCGAAGCGCAGGCCGCGCGCGCGCCGCATGCCATCGCGGTGTCGTTTGAAGGCAGCCAACTGACGTACGCGGAGCTGGATGCCCGCGCGAACCAGCTCGCGCACCACCTTCGAGGACTGGGCGTGGGCGCAGGCACCCCGGTGGGCCTGTGCACCGGCCGCTCGCTGGAGATGGTGGTGGCCACGCTGGCCATCCTCAAGGCCGGTGGCGCCTACGTCCCGTTGGATCCGTCCTACCCGGCCGAGCGCCTCCTCTTCATGGCCCGGGACACGCAATTGCCGGTGTTGCTCGTGCAACCGGGACAGGAGGAGAAGCTCGCGGCGCTGGAGGCGCGGGTGGTGGTGCTGGAGCCGTCGTGGCGTCCGTTCGCGAGGGAGTCCACGCACGCGCCGCGCATCCACGTGCCTCCCGAGGCGCTGGCCTACGTCATGTACACATCCGGCAGCACCGGCCGGCCCAAGGGCGTGTGCATCCCGCACAGGGGCGTGGTGCGGCTGGTGACGGGCGCGAACTACGCGCGGTTCGGGCCGGAGGAGGTGTTCCTCCAGCTGGCGCCCATCTCCTTCGACGCGGCGACGCTGGAGCTGTGGGGCGCGCTGCTGCACGGCGCGAAGCTGGTCGTCTTCCCGGCGCACCAGCCGTCACTGGAGGAGCTGGGTTCCACGCTGGAGCGCGAAGGCATCACCACGCTGTTCCTCACCACCGCGCTGTTCGAGCAGATGGTGATGGCACAGCCCCGCGCGCTCGCGCGCGTACGGCAGGTGTTGACGGGCGGAGACGTGATGTCCCCGGTGGCCGCGCGGAGACTTCTGGAAGAGGGCCAGCTCATCGTCAACGCCTATGGCCCCACGGAGAACACGACCCTCTCCACCGCGCACCGGCTGACCGTACCCGCGGATGCGCGAGCCCCCATTTCCATTGGCCAGCCCATCGCCAACTCGCAGGCCTACGTGCTGGACGCGCTGGGCGCCCCGGCCCCCGTGGGTGTGGCGGGCGAGCTGTACGTGGGCGGTGACGGTCTGGCGTGGGGCTACCTGTACCAGCCCGCGTTGACGGCGGAGCGCTTCGTTCCGCATCCATTCAGCACCACGCCAGGAGCGCGGCTGTATCGCACGGGTGACCGCGCGAGGTGGCGCGCCGACGGCGTGCTCGACTTCCTCGGCCGGAACGACTCACAGGTGAAGGTGCGCGGCTTCCGCATCGAGCCGGGAGAAATCGAGACCGCCCTCAAGGACTCGGAGGGCGTCACGGACGCGGTCGTCGTCGTGCGCGAGGACGTCCCCGGCGACAAGCGCCTGGTGGCCTACGTCGTCGGCGCGGAGGTGGAGCAGGTCGCGCTGCGCACCAGCCTCGCCGCGAAGCTGCCGGCGCACATGGTGCCCTCCGCCATCGTGAAGCTGGAGCGGCTGCCGCTCACGCCTTCGGGGAAGGTGGACCGCAAGGCACTGCCCGCACCGGACGCGAGCGGGAGCAAGGACACCTACGTCGCGCCGCGAGAGGGCTGGGAGTCCCTGGTCGCGGAGCTGTGGGCGCCGCTCCTGAACGTGAGCCGCGTGGGTGCGCACGACAACTTCTTCGAGCTGGGAGGCCACTCGCTCCTGGCCACGCGCGTGGTGTCGCGCCTGCGGGACGTACTCCAGCAGGACGTCCCCGTGCGCCTGCTCTTCGAGGCGCCCACGGTGGCGAGGTTCGCCGAGCGGCTGGAGGCGATGAAGAAGGGAGGCACCGGGCAGTTGGTGCCGCCCATCGTCGAGGTGTCGCGCGAGCAGTCCCTTCCCCTGTCCTTCGCGCAGCAGCGGCTGTGGTTCCTCGCGCGGCTGGAGCCGGAAGGGTACGCGTACAACGTGCCCTTCTTCTTCCAGTTGGAGGGACCGCTGGATGCTCGCGCGTTGGAGGCCGCGTTGGACGCGCTCGTCCAGCGCCATGAAGCCCTGCGCACCACCTTCTCCGAAGCGCACGGACAGCCCGTGCAGCACGTCCGTGCGCATCAGCCCCTGACGCTCGCACTGGAGGAGGCCTCGGACGATGCGCTCCGCCAGCGTGCGGAAGCGGAGGTGCGCAAGCCCTTCGACCTGGAGCATGGGCCGCTCGTGCGCGCCACGCTGGTACGCACCGCGCCGGAGCGTCACGCGTTGCTGCTGGTCATGCACCACATCGTCTGTGACTTCTGGTCCATCGACATCCTGGTGCGCGAGCTCAGGGCCCTTTACGCCGCCAGCGTGCGGCGCGAGTCCTCGGCCCTGTCCCAGCTCCCCGTGCAGTACCCGGACTTCGCTGTCTGGCAGCGACAGGTGATGCAGGGGGAAACCCTGGAGGCGCAGCGCACGTGGTGGAAACAGCACCTCGAGGGTGCTCCTCCCACGTTGGACCTGCCCACGGACCGGCCGCGTCCGCCCGTGCAGTCCTTCAAGGGCCTCCAGTTCTCACGCCCATTGCCTGCTTCTCTACCCGCCGCCATCCAATCGCTGGCGCGCGATGCCGGTGTCACTCCCTTCATGCTGCTGCTCGCGGGCTTCCATGCGCTGCTCGCCCGTCACAGCGGCCAGGAGGACATCGTCGTCGGCACGCCCATCGCCGGGCGCGGCCGTCGCGAGGTGGAGAACCTCATTGGCTTCTTCACCAACACCCTCGCGCTTCGCGTGGATGCCTCCGGCGCGGAGAGCTTCCGCGCGCTGCTGGGCCGCGTCCGCGAGGCCTGCCTCGGTGCCTACGCCCACCAGGACATGCCCTTCGAACAGCTCGTCGATGCGCTCGTTCCCTCGCGTGACCTGAGCCGCTCGCCGCTGTTCCAGGTGATGTTCGTCTTCCAGAACGCGGGCGCTCCCTGGGAGCTGCCCGGTGTCTCCGTGCGGGCGCTGACCTTCGAGCCTGGAATGGCCAAGTTCGACCTCACCCTCTTCGTGCGCGAGTCGCCCGATGGATGGTCGAGCGCCTGGGAGTACAACACCGCCCTCTTCGACGAGGACACGGTCGCGCGCTTCGCGGACCACTACACGCAGCTCCTCGAAAGCGCGCTCGCGGCACCGGATGCCCCGCTGACCACGCTGCCCCTGCTCACCGACACGGAGCAACGACAGCTCGCGCAGTGGACGCTCCAATCGGTGCCCTACCCCGCCGTGCCCAGCGTCCATGCCTTCTTCGAAGCCACGGCCACGAGCACGCCTGACGCCATCGCGGTGCGCTTCGGAGCTCAGACGCTCACCTACGGAGAGCTGGAGCGCCGCTCCAACCAACTCGCGCACCACCTGCGCCGGCACGGCGTGAGCGCCGACGTCCGCGTGGGCATCCATCTGCACCGCTCGCTGGAGCTGGCCGTGGCCGTGCTGGGAACGCTCAAGGCGGGGGGCGCCTACGTGCCGCTGGATCCGGCCTATCCGCCGGAGCGGCTCTCCGCGATGCTCCAAGCGTCGGGGGCGGCGGTGCTGCTCACGTCGCGTGCGCTGCGCGGCGTCCTGGCCAGTGGCACCGCGCTGTCGCTGGAGCTCGACACGCAGGCGGACCTCCTCACCCGCGAGTCCGACGCGCGTCCCGACCCCGTGGGCAACGCGCAGGCGCTCGCCTACGTCATCTTCACCTCCGGCTCCACCGGCACGCCCAAGGGCATCGCGATGCACCGCGAGGCGCTGGTGAACCTGCTCCACTGGCAGTTGGGGGACTCGGTGGCGCCCGGGGCGCGCACGCTCCAGTTCTCCGCGCTGAGCTTCGACGTATCCTTCCAGGAGCTGTTCGCGACCTGGGCCGCGGGCGGCGAGCTGGTGCTGCTCACCGACGAGGTCCGCCGAGACGCAAGCCAGCTGCTCGCGCTTTTGGAGGGCGCGGGCATCGAGCGGTTCTTCATGCCCTTCGTCGCGCTCCAGAACCTGGCGGAGGTGGCCGAGCGCGAGGGCACCTTCCCCACGCGCGTCCGGGAGATCATGGTCGCGGGTGAGCAGCTGCGCATGACGCCCGCGCTCCGCCGCTTCATGAAGCGCACGGGCGCCGTGCTGCACAACCACTACGGGCCCTCCGAAGCCCACGCGGTGACGTCGCTGTCGCTGAAGGGCGACCCGGCGGCGTGGCCGGACCTGCCCTCCATTGGCAAGCCCCTGAGCAACGTGGCCATCCACGTGCTGGACGCGCACCTGCGCCCGGTGCCGCGAGGCGTGACGGGCGAGCTGTACGTGGGCGGCGTCCAGGTCTGCCGCGGCTACCTGGAGCAGCCCGGCCTCACCGCCGACCGCTTCATCCCCGACCCCCACAGCCCCACGCCGGGAGGCCGGCTGTACCGCACGGGCGACTGGGCCCGGTTCCTGCCGGACGGCACGCTGGAGTTCCTCGGCCGGCGCGACGCGCAGGTGAAGGTGCGCGGCTTCCGCATCGAGCTGGGAGAAGTCGAAGCGGCGCTGGCGCAGCACCCGTCGGTGCGGGACTGCATCGTCGACGCAAGGGACGACGGCGGCGGCCAGAAGCGACTGGTGGCCTGGGTGGTGGGCGCCGCCGGGAAGTCCCTGGACGTCGGCGCGCTGCGGAGCTTCCTCCAGCAGCGGCTGCCGGAATACATGGTGCCCGCGCGCTGGGTCCCGATGGAGAGGTTCCCGCTGACGCCCTCGGGCAAGGTGAACCGCAAGGCGCTGCCCGCGCCCGAAGGAGGTCGTGAAGACACGCGGACCCTGGTGGCGCCCCGGACGCCGCTGGAGCTGCGGCTCGTGCGCATCTGGGAGGAGGTGCTGGGCGTGCACCCCATTGGCGTGCGCGACAACTTCTTCGAACTGGGCGGGCACTCGCTGCTGACCTTGCGGTTGCAGTCCGCCATCCGCGCCAGGCTGGGCCGTCCGCTGCCCGTGGCGGCCCTCTTCCAGAACGCGACCGTGGAGCACCTGGCGGGCCTGCTCCGGGACGACGCCGCGCCCTGGACGCCCCTCGTCGCGATCCAGGAGGGACAGGAAGGCGTGCGTCCCTTCTTCTGCGTCCACGCGGTGGGAGGCAACGTCGTCCCCTACGCGGAGCTGGCCCGAGCCCTGGGGCCCCAGCAGCCGTTCTACGGACTCCAGGCCCGCGGTCTGGACGGCGCGGAGCCCCCCTGCGAATCCATCCCGAAGATGGCGGCCCTCTACGTGCGCGCGATACGCGAGGTCCAACCGCACGGCCCCTATCTGCTGGGCGGCTGGTCCATGGGCGGCAGCGTCGCGTGGGAGATGGCCCACCAGCTGCGGCGCGAAGGCGAGACGGTGGCGCTGCTCGCGCTGCTGGACACCTCCGCGAGACTGCACTCGGGCAACCCGGATGACGTGAACGCGAAGGCGCGGCTGAGCGCGATGTTCCTGGAGGATCTACTGCGCGCCTCGGGCCAGCCGCTGCCTCCGAACGAAGGGCTCTCCCCCCACCAGTGGATGGAAGCGCTGGAACAGGCCAGCCAGCCCCTGTTCGCGTCGGAGCAACCGCTGCGCGAGATGCGCCACGCGTTCGAGGTCCACCTGCACGCGGCCTGGGTCTACGCACCGCCTCCGGCCAGCGGGCCCTTCACCGTGTTCGAAGCGGAGGACTCACGCTGGGACCACGGCTGGGCCGCCTACGCGCCTGGCGGACTGGACGTGCACCCGGTGCCCGGAGACCACTACTCCTTCCTGAAGTCACCCCACGTCCAGGTGCTGGCCGACAGGCTGCGCGACGCGCTCTCGAAGGCCCAGGAGCCCTGACAGCGGTCACGGGCGCGGGGCGCCTCGGACAAAGACGGACCACCCGATGGGATTGATGGGCACGTAAGCCTCCGCGCCCGGTGTCTCGCGGGTCACGCGGATGAGGTGGGCGGTCCGGGCCCAGTCGCGCTCGGGGCCCCACGGCTCGAAGGCCCACCGTGGATAGGCCAGCACCATCACGGCGACGCACAGGCCCGCGGCGAAGAGGGGCCGGAACCTCGCCAGCGCCGCCACCCAGAGGACGACACCCGCCGGGAGCGCGAACAGCATGTAGCGGTCCTCCACCACCCCCGGATCCCGGAACGCGCCGAACGTGGGGTACTCGGCGGATCCGGAGCGCACGTACCAGGTGAGCGGGATCAACAGGAAGACACACGCGCAGGCGGCCACCAGCAACACGCGTGGACGCGCGGGCACCCGGCGGAGGCCCAGGACGAGCACGGCGATGAACCCGCACGCCACCAGGATCCGGACCACGAGCGGCCGGCGGAAGTAGGACAGCGTCCCTCCGTCGCCCAGCACCGGGTGCAGCACGTAGCGGACGTTGAACGTGTTCCAGAGGTGCTCGGCCATGCGGGAGAGCGGCCAGTGGGCGAAGTCCGAAGCGGGCATGCCCGACTGACGGAAGAGCACCATGTTCACCCCCGCCGGCACGGTCAGCACCACCACCGCAATCCCCTCCCAGAGCACCTCACGCGCGGGCCGGCCGTCGCGCCACCGCATCACGCCACGCAGCAGGAAGACCGGCGCGAGCAACACGCTCTCGCCCGCGCTCGAGGCCGCCGCGAGCAGCACCACGCCGTCGGCGATTCCCAGCGGCCGCTCCAGGTCCTGGAGCGCCACGAGCATGGCCGCGTAGAAGAGGATGGAGTGGAGGTTGGCGAGGTTGCCCGTCACCTCCCAGGTCCCCGGCAGGAAGCAGAACGCCATGGCGGCGAGCACGCGGACGCCGTCATGGGGCACCAGCCAGCGGAAGCGGACCCGCGCGATGAGCGCGAACACCGCCGCGTCGATGGCCAGGATGACGAACGCCAGCCCAAGCGCGAACGCCTCGATGGGCAGGAACGACAGGCCCCAGGCCAGCAACCGGGGAACGATGTGCAGATAGCCCGCGTAGGGGATGAACGTGGCGCCCAGGCCGTGCGCGAGCGCATCCGTCAGGAACACCGCTCCATCTTCCGCCCACAGGTGCGCCTGGAAGAGCCGCGCGTGCGAGCGCAGCGCCAGCACCGCGAAGCACAACCCCAGCGCCGTCGCGTACGGGGCGCGCAGGCGCTCCCACCCCAGGTCGATGGGACGACGGAGCAGCTGCCCCCACCGGGAGAATGAGTCGGTCATCGCGGACGCCCCTATACCATCCGCCCCGTGCTCCCGGGGCACGACGGGGCCGGCACGGCGCCGGTCCCGCCTCCCGCCAAGGGGCTACAGCGCTTCCAGCCGGAACTGCTGGCAGTCGTTGTTGGACCAGGTCCACTGCTGGAGCAGCGTGCCGTCACCGCTGCCCTGCTGGCAGCCCGTCACGTCCAGCACCTTGCCGCTGTGGCGCGCCTCCAGGCGGTGGTAGCCGTTGCCCAGGGCCACCGGCTTGAACTGCTGGTTGCTCCCGCCGCCGTAGGACCACTGCTGGAGCCCCGCGCCGTCCGCCGTGCTCACGTCCCGCACGTCCAGCGCCTTGCCGCTGTAGCGCGACACGAAGCGGTAGTAGCCGCTGTCCGTCGCCTCCATCGACCACTGCTGGCTTGCGCCCGTGTGGCAGGCCCACTGGTGGATGGTGGCGCCGTCCGCCGTGCTGGGGCCGTTGATGTCCATGCACCGGCTGGAGGCCTTGTTCACCAGCCGGTACGCCCCCGTGCCGCCGCCCGTGCCCTGCGCCACGGAGTAGATGGCGTTGAGCAGCGATGTGCTCCCGGACGTGTCCTGGGACAGCTCCCAGATCATCACGCCGCCGTTCTGCTTCCCCAGCTGCGTCTTCGCCTGGATGGTCGCGATGCCGTTGTAATAGACGTCCCCCACGTTGTCCTTGTAGGGCGCCTGCGAGTCGCGAGCGACGAGCTCCGAATAGCCCACGTAGCTCGACGGCGAGCGCCCGTAGAACGGCACGCCCAGCACCGCCTTCGACGCCGGCAGCCCGCGCCCCTTCCAGTAGTTCAGCGACTGGACCGCCAGGTCATACGTCGAATGCGGCTGCCCGCCGTCGTAGGCCATGATGTTGAGGAAATCGACGTCGTTGAACACGGACGCCTGCACGCCGCCGCCCGTGTAGCCGTTGGCCACCACCGCCGCCGTGAGCAGCTTGCCCCGGCTGTGCATGGCCACGCCCAGCTCGCGCATCAGCGCCGCGTAGTTGTTCCCCGACGTGCCGGGGTCCGGGTACTCCCAGTCGATGTCCACGCCGTCCAGCCCGGCCGCGTTGACGAAGTTCACCACCGAGTTCACGAACGCCGTGCGCGTGCTCGCGTTGGCCGCCATCTGCTCGAAGGCGCTGTCGTTGCCGTCGTTCCAGCCGCCTACGGCAATGAGCACCTTCACACCCTGCGCATGCGCCTGCGTCACCAGCGAGCGCAGCCGCGCGTCAGAGCTGCTCACCCCCGTGAGCCCGCCGGACGCCGTGGGCAACACGAACGCGTAGTTGATGTGAGACAGCTTCGAGTACTGCAGCGCATTCACATCCCCCGCCCACGTCGGCAGGTAGCCCACCACCCGCGTCGACAGCGCGGCCGACTCCACGTTCCCCACCGGCTCCCCGGCGACAGGCGCGTCCTCCGGGCCCGAGCAGCCGCCCAACGATGCGAGAAACACGGCGCCCAGCGCCCACGTCCGGAACGGCGTCGAGGTACGAGACACGGCAGACTCCTGCGAAGGGGTTGAACGGGCTTGACCCGTAAAACCCACTAAGCAGCTTTATCTGGAAGACTCAACGATTCATCTTCTCAGCAGCACCGGCCGCCACCGCCGCGGTAGCGGGCCTGGAGGCGGTCGTTGAAAAACTCCGCGTAGGTCATCACCGGCCTGTCCGGATGATGACGGCGCATGTGGGCGACGTAGGTGTCGTAATCCGGCACGCCAATCATCAGCCGCGCGGTGCGCACGGCCTGCCGCCAGCCGCGCTGGAGCGCCTGCGTGAGTGCGCGCCTCACGGCTTCACCGGGACGGCCGCGGCCACGTAGGGCGTCTCGTGCGACGTGGGCACCGGCGAACTCCGGGCCCGGAGCGCGGCGCGCACGCCGAAGAGGATTGTCGCCACCACCACCCCCATGAAGAACACGGTGAGGCCGGCATCCAGGTAGTCATTGTGGATGATGGCCTCCATCTCCTCCACGGACTTCGCGGGGGCGATGAGACGCCCTTCGGCCACCGCCTGGGAGAAGGCCCGCGCGTGGGCCACGAAGCTCACGCGCACGTCACCGCCGAACACCTTCTGGAAGCCGGCGGTGAGCGTGCACAGCACCAGCCACGCGGCGGGGATGCCGGGCACCCAGACGTAGCGCTCGCGCTTCATCTTCACCAGCGCCACGCAGCCCAACGTGAGCGCCACCGCGGCGAGCATCTGGTTGGCGATGCCGAACAGCGGCCACAGCGTGTTGATGCCGCCCAGCGGATCCACCACGCCCTGGTAGAGGAAGTAGCCCCAGGCGGCCACGCACAGCCCGGTGGCCAGCAGGTTCGCGCCCCAGGACTCCGTGCGCTTGAGCGGCGCGTACACCAGGCCCGCCAGCTCTTGAATCATGAAGCGCCCCACGCGCGTGCCGGCGTCCACGGTGGTGAGGATGAAGAGGGCCTCGAAGAGGATGGCGTAGTGGTACCAGAAGGCCATCATCCCCTTACCGGACACCAGCCCGTGGAGGATCTGCGCCATGCCCACCGCCAGGGTGGGCGCGCCGCCCGCGCGGGACAGGATGGTCGTCTCACCGATGTCGCGCGCCGTCTGCTCCAGCACCTCCGGGGTGATGACGAAGCCCCACTGGCTGATCGTCGCCGCCGCCTGCGCCGCTTCGGTGCCGATGAGCGCCGCGGGCGAGTTCATGGCGAAGTAGACGCCCGGCTCCAGCACCGACGCGGCGATGAGCGCCATGATGGCCACGAAGGCCTCCATCAGCATGGCGCCGTAGCCCACGAGCTTCGCGTCGCCCTCCGTGGCGAGCATCTTCGGCGTGGTGCCGGACGCGATGAGCGAGTGCCACCCGGACACCGCGCCGCACGCGATGGTGATGAAGAGGAACGGGAACAGGCTGCCGGAGAACACCGGCCCGGAGCCGTCCACGAAACGCGTCACCGCCGGCATCTTCATGTGCGGCGCCGCCAGGATGATGCCCACCGCCAAGAGCAGCACGGTGCCAATCTTGAGGAAGGTGGACAGGTAGTCGCGCGGCGCGAGCAACAGCCACACCGGCAGCACCGCCGCGCAGAACCCGTAACCGATGAGCAGCCACGCCAGCGTGCGGCTGTCGAAGGTGAACCAGGGGCCCCAGGTGGCGGACTCGGAGACCTGGCCGCCCAGCCAGATGCTGAGCATCAGCAGCACGAAGCCGACGATGGACACCTCCAGCACCTTGCCGGGCCGCACGTAGCGCAGGTACAGGCCCATGGCCACCGCGATGGGGATGGTCATCGCCACGGTGAAGGTGCCCCAGGGGCTGTGCGTCAGCGCCTTCACCACCACCAGCGCCAGCACCGCCAGGATGATCATCATGATCATCAGCACGCCCACCATGGCCGTCACGCCGGCTGCGGGCCCCAGCTCCATGCGCACCATGTCGCCCAGCGACTTGCCGTCGCGGCGCACGGACAGGAACAGCGTCACGAAGTCCTGCACCGCGCCGGCCACCACCACGCCCGCGAGAATCCAGAGCGTGCCGGGCAGGTAGCCCATCTGCGCCGCCAGCACCGGGCCCACCAGCGGCCCCGCGCCCGCGATGGCCGCGAAGTGGTGGCCGAACACGACCCACCGGTCCGTGGGCACGTAGTCCAGGCCGTCGTTGCGGCGCTCGGCGGGGGTGGCGCGCGAGGGGTCCACCTGGAGCGCTTTTTCGGCAATGAAACGGCCGTAGAAACGATATCCCAGCATGAACGTTGCGACCGAGGCGACCACCAGCCAGATGGCGCTGATGGACTCTCCCCGGTGCAGCGCCACCACGCCCAGACAGAAGGCCCCGGCCAGCGCCAGGGCCACCCATCCCAACTTCCGAGCGACTCCACCCATGATGTCTCCCATCAGCGGGCAGGCCACCCCCACCCCGCGCGGGGTTTATAGCGCACGCCCCGCATCCCCCCGCCCCGCTCACGGCGGGGTGTCGGGTGGTGGAGGAAGTTGGCGCGTGGCCGTTCTCCTCGGCCTCGCGGGCCTGCTCACCGCGTGCGCCGCGCCGCATGCCGCGTCGAAGGCCAGCGCCGCGGACGCGTACGGCGTGTGGCGCTCTCGCGGCTACGGCTGGCTGCTCTCGGTGACGCCGGAGGGCCTGCGCCTGCACCACGAGACGGCGGCGGGGTGCCATCCGGATCCGTCATCGTCGGCGGAGCTCGTGGAGATGTTCGGTGTGCAGGAGCCGGGGCCCTCGGCGGACGTCCGTGACTTCCTCGCCGGGCCAGGGGAGACGCGCTACCGCTTCGACCGCCTGGCTGCCCTGCCCGCCAGCTGCGACACGCCACACGTGTGGAGCGCGCTGGAGATGTTCGACGTGTTCCGGGCGACCTTCGCGGAGCACTACGCCGCCTTCCCCCAGCGAGACCCGGACTGGCTGGCCCGCCTGGACGCGCAGCGCTCGCGGGTGACACCGGGCATGGACGGCCACGCGCTGTTCACCCTCTTCGCGGACGCACTCCGTTCGCTCAACGATGCGCACGTGGAGCTGATCGCTGACGATGCGTCTTCGGACACGTTGACGTACGAGCCCCGTTCCACGGGCACGTTCGCCATGTTGAAGCAGGCGGCGGTCGTGATGGGGCGTCCCGAGCGCGAGGTGCAGCGCGAATGGATGCGCGCCTACCGCGACGGCATCCTCCAGACGGTGCTGCGCGGCGAGGGGCATCACGCCGCGAACCAGCGCGTCCTCAGGGGCTTCGCCGCGCCCCGCGTCGCATACCTCAACCTGCTGACGATGGGCGGCTTCGTCGCCAGCGAGGGAGAACAGACGCCCACGCTGGCCCAGGAACTGGCCGCGCTGGAGCCGGTGCTGGACGAGGCGCTGACGGCCTTCGCGGGTGCGGACGCGGTCATCCTGGACGTGAGCAACAACCGGGGCGGCTACGACGCCGTGGCCCGCGCCGTCGCGGAGCGCTTCACGGCCCAACCCGTGCGCGCGTATTCCAAATGGGCGACGGGCGCGAAGGATGTTCCGCCGCAGGTGTTCACACTCCAGCCCTCATCGCGTCCGTCCTTCCACGGGCCCGTGTACGTGGTGACGAGCGACGTCACGGTCAGCGCGGGCGAGGTCCTCACGCTGGCCCTGCGAGCGCTTCCGAACGTCGTCCACGTGGGCATGGCCACGCGGGGCGCGTTCTCCGACATGCTCGTCAAGCCGCTACCCAACGGGTGGACGGTGCACCTGTCGAACGAGCACTACGCCGACGCGCAGGGCCAGGACTTCGAGGCCCGGGGTCTGCCGCCCCAGCGTCCGCTGGACCTCTTCAAGGGCGAGGACTTGTGGCACTCGCACGCGCGCGCCATCCGTGCGCTGGCGGATTCGCTGGTGCCCCCGGAGGCGAAGCCCACGCCGTAGGAAGCAGGCAGCCTGTCACGGCGTGCCAACAAGGACGGGACGACCTACCTCTCATGCGGAAGCCTTCACCTCCGTCCAAAGAGGAGCACGTCCGATGCCGACCCGTTCCCCCACTCGCAAGAGCGTCACGCGGACGCGGCGCCTGAAGGATCCGAAGGGCGGCCTCACCGCGGCGGGCCGCGAGTGGTTCCACGAGAAGGAAGGCGCGAACCTCAAGCCCGGCGTGAAGGGCAAGGCGGACACACCGGAGAAGATGCGCAGGAAGGGCAGCTTCCTGCTCCGCCACTTCGCGCACCCGCGCGGGCCCATGGTGGATGACAAGGGCAAGCCCACGCGCCTCGCCCTGTCCGCTCGCGCCTGGGGCGAACCCGTGCCGAAGGACAGCGCTGGAGCGAAGCGGCTCGCCACCAAGGGCACGAAGCTCCTGGAGCGCTACCACGCGTCGCAGGAGCGCTCGAAGCCCGCCGCCAAACGCTCCGGTGCCAAGAAGACGCGGACCGCCGTGGCCGCCCGCCGTGCGACGGCGAGGAAGACCACGACCCGGAAGCGCGCGAAGAAGTCCTGAAGCCCCGCTCTTGCCTCAAGGCCGGAGCGTGAGAGGCACGCTCGCCCGCGGAAGCGTGACGTAGTCCGACGGTTCGAAGTGCTCCACCCGGTGGCGGAAGGCCCCGGTGGTGCCGGGCCAGAGGGCGGAGTTGCGCCCCGTGGCGTCCATGTACCAGCTCCGGCATCCCCCCTGGTTCCACACCGAGCGGGACAGTCGCGCCTCCAGCTCACGCACGAACGCGTCCTGGGCCTTTGGATCCGGCTCCACGGCGGCGGCGCCCCGGGCCTCCAGGTAGCGCAGCGCGCCCAGCACGTGCTCCACCTGGGCCTCCATCATCAACAGCACGGAGGTGTGGCCCAGGGTGGTGTGGGGCCCCTGAAGCAGGAAGAGGTTGGGGAAGCCGCTCACGGTGGTGCCCAGGAAGGCCCGGGGACTGCCCGCCCACACCTGCGCGAGCGTCCGGCCGTCCCGGCCCTGGATGTGGTGCCCCATGGGCATGTCCGTCGCCTGGAACCCGGTGCCGAAGATGAGCGTGTCCACCGGGTGGACCGCACCATCGCCGGTGACGACCGCGTCCTCGCGCACCTCGCGGATGGACGCGGTGACGACCTCCACGTTCGGGCGCGTGAGGGCCGGCAGATAGTCGTCGGAGACGAGGATGCGCTTGCACCCCATCGTGTACCGGGGCGTGAGCCGCTCGCGGAGCGAAGGATCCTTCACCCCCTTCAACATGTGCCGGAGCACCCATCGCTGCGCGAGCCGGAGGATCCATGGGTGCTGGAAGCCCAAAGCCAGGCTGTCGCGCAGGATGCGCAGCGCCCCACGAAGAAGCCACCGCGCGCCTGGCACCCACCGGTACAGGGCCTTTCGCAGGGCGCTGTTGGGTTTGTCGCCCCGGGGCAATACCCATGCGGGCGTGCGCTGGAAGAGGACGAGCCGGCCCACCTCCGGCTGGATGGCCGGCACGATCTGCACCGCCGACGCGCCCGTGCCCACCACCCCCACCTGACGCCCGGCCAGTGTGTAGCCCGCATCCCACCGCGCCGAGTGCATCACCTTGCCCTGGAAGCGCTCCAGCCCGGGCAGGGGTGGAATCACGGGCTCGCTCAACGTGCCCACCGCCGCCACGAGGACGTCCGCGGTGAGGGTGCCGTGGGATGTCTCCAGCACCCAGCGCCGCGTCGCCACGTCCCACTTCGCGCGGAGGACCGCGTGCCCGAAGCGCAGGAAGGATTCCAACTGGAACCGCCGCACACAGTCGCGCAGGTACTCCTGGATCTCCCAGCCCGGTGAGTAGGCGCGCGACCAGCCGGCGTTCGGCGCGAAGGAGAACGAATACAGCAGCGACTGCACGTCGCATGCGCAGCCGGGATAGACGTTGTCGCGCCAGACGCCGCCCACGTCGCCCGCGCGCTCCAGGACGACGAAGTCGTCGATGCCTTCCTGCTTCAACCGGATGGCCATGCCCAGCCCGGCGAAGCCCGCGCCCACGATGGCGACGCGCACGTGCTGAGGAAGACGGGAAGACACCGGACGGACCTCCTGGAAGCGATGGGGCACGGAGCCCCTGAACTTCATGCTGTGCATATTCCGCCCGCCACGGCACCCACGGGAAGGTCCGGCGGACTGGGGACGCCAGCCGAGGTGGCCCAAACCTGTCCGACTGTCGGACAGGTTCGCGCGGCGTAGGATTCCCCGCCGTGATGACGCCCCCCTCCTTCGCGCCCTGCCTGCGCACGGTCACCTCAGAGGACGAACCGTTCCTCTTCACGCTCTACGCGAGCACGCGCGAACAGGAACTGGCCGCGTGGGGCTGGCCGCCCGCGCAAACGGAGCTGTTCCTGCGCATGCAGCACCAGGCACAGGCCCGCCACTACGCGGCGACATATCCCCCGGAGGGCCACGCCATCATCGAAGTGGAGGGAGTGCCCGTGGGCCGCCAGTGGCTCGTGCGCACCTCCTCGGAGCTGCTGCTCGTGGACGTGACCCTGCTT
The DNA here is from genome assembly GCF_003668895.1 of Corallococcus sp. AB045. Lineage (NCBI taxonomy): Bacteria > Pseudomonadati > Myxococcota > Myxococcia > Myxococcales > Myxococcaceae > Corallococcus > Corallococcus sp. AB045. Next base: position 399 of record NZ_RAWN01000064.1, on the reverse strand, counting down.
CCCACGCGGCGGGGACAAGGCCTGGGCACGCACCTGCTGAAAGCGATTCAAGCGGAGGCGGCGCGGGCGCGCGTGCCCGTGCTGCTGCATGTCACGCGCGACAATCCGGCGCGGCGGCTCTACACCCGGCACGGCTTCACGTCCGTGCCGGGAAGCGACCCGGCGTCGCCTTACCTGGAGCTCCAGTGGCGGGCTCCGGAGGGCGACGCAAGAACCGGCGGCAGGTGAGCATGCCGGTCCCGTGAGGCCCCGCGCCTACAGACCCAGCAGCGTCTCGGGTTCCGGGGCAATGGTCTGGAGGAAGTAGCCGCCCATGCCCACGGCGGCGTCGACGTTCGTCGTCGTGCCCGGGAGGGTCCCGCCCGCGTTGCCACCACTCCCGCCACTGCCGCCACCCCC